>NZ_JBEYXQ010000026.1:0-79715 GCF_040645115.1 Streptomyces sp. NPDC046860
TACTTGGCCTCCAGGGCCGCCTTACGGTCGTACACGGCCTCCTTGCGGTAGCCGACGATCACCCCGACCTCGGTCAGACCGACCTCCGCGAAGTTGCCGAGGGTGAGGTCGAGCACGGTGAGCGATTCTTCGTCACCCTCCGGGCCCACCGGCACCAGAGCCTTGGGCAGCGTGTCGGTGTAGGGGCGCAGACGCCGTCCGGCGCCGGCCGCCAGCACGAGGCCGATCATGCGGTTTCTCCTTCGTCGTGGACGGCGGGCGCCCCTGCGGACACCCAGAAGCGGATGCTCTCGACGAGCACCAGCAGAGCGACGCACACGGCGATGACCGTGAGCGCGACGGTGAACTGGGAGGGGTCGAGCAGCGCGGCGAGCACGGTGACGAGCAGCGTGCGCCCCTCCTGCCCCCCGATGGCGCGCACCAGCCAGGCCGGCGGCGCTCCGGCGTCGCCGCGGATGCGGTACACCGTGTCGTAGTGATGGTAGGCGACCGCCGCGACCAGGCCGAACGCCGCCGGGAGGGCGCCCTGGACGTCGGCGCGGGCGGCCAGCGCGAGGACCGTGCCGTACTCGGCGGCGCGGAAGAAGGGCGGGACCAGCCAGTCCAGCGAGCCCTTGAGCGGGCGGGCCACGGCGAGCGCCGAGGTGAGGACGTAGACGAGCGCGCCCACGACCGGCAGCCGGCCGCCGAAGCCGCTCAGCGCCGAGCAGGCGACCACGGCGGCTCCGCCGAGGAACGCGACGGCCGGGACGGCGAGGCCGGGCAGGCCCCGCTTGAGGACGCGGCGCGGGGCGCCGGCGAGCGGGCCGGAGTCCGCGAGGTCGGCGAGCGCGGCGGCGGCCCGGTCCGTGCGCCTGGCCTTGCGGGTCAGCGAGCGCAGCACACGCCCGGCCGTGGTGTACGCCGCGGCCAGGGCGCAGCCGACCAGCAGCACGTAGAAGGTGATGCGGGGGGTGGTGACCGCGGTGAGGACGGCGATCATGGCCCAGCGTTCACCGATGGGCAGGACGATCATGCGGCGGACCCAGACGGTCCAGCCGACGCTGTCGAGCCGGTCGGAGAGGGCGGCGGTGGGGCTGGTGTTGGCGGTGGCGTCGTGGTTGGCCTCGTTGAACGAGAAGTCCACGACGTGCCGGCAGGTCTGGAGGATCATCGCGCCGAGCGCGAGGGCCCATACGTCGTCGCCGCCGCGGGCCGCGCCGAGCGCGAGTCCGGCGTAGTAGGCGTACTCCTTGGCCCGGTCGAAGGTGGCGTCCAGCCAGGCGCCGAGCGTGGAGTACTGCAGGGAGTAGCGGGCGAGCTGGCCGTCGGTGCAGTCCAGCACGAAGGAGGCGATCAGCAGGACGCCGGCCGCGACGAAGCCGGGCCGGGTGCCGGTGGCCGCGCAGGCCGCCGCTATCAGCGCGGTGAGCAGCGAGGCGGTGGTGACCTGGTTGGGGGTGAGACCCCGGCGGGCGCACCAGCGGGCGAGGTAGCGCGAGTACGGGCTGATGCAGTAGGTCGTGAAGAAGCCGTCGCGGGACTTCACGGCCGACTTCAGGCGGACGTCCTCCTCGTCGACGGCGAGGACGGCCTGCCGGGCCTCGTTGCGGGCCTGCGGGTCGGCGGGGACGGCCGCGACCAGGCTGCCCAGCTCGGGGCGGTGCACCGGGGTGCCGTCCGCGTCGAGGGCGGTGACCAGGCGGTCGGGCACGCTGTCGACGGCGACCGCCGTGCCGCCGCCGGTCTCGTCCTGGCCGGCGAGGGCCCGGTCGAGCGCCTGCCGGGCGGTGCCCTGGGCGGTGACGGCGCCGGGGACGGCGGCCAGCGGGAAGCGGGGGTCGGTCAGGCCGAGGCGCAGGGCGTGCGCGTGGCCGACGAAGCGGGCGTCGACCAGGGCGACGCGTCCGTCCGCGGGGACGGCCGCGACCAGGTCGCGGGCCTCGGCGGAGTCGGCGGCCGTGCGCACGTCGAAGCCGAGGGACCGCAGATCGCCCTCGAGTGACGATCCGGGGACCGGCGAGCCGGTGACGATGGCGGTCGGCAACCGAATTCACTCCTTGGGTCCGGCGCGTCGGCGCCGGTCTGCTGCGTGATGGGGGGCGCCCCTCGCCTGCGGCTCGCCGGGGCGGCATGTCGGCAGAGGCTATCGGATGAGCCGGAGTACACGTTCACCGGGCGTTCAGGCCCGGTCCACCGGGGGCCGTACCCGCCTGTGCCGCGATCATCATCGGGGATGCGGGGGCCGGCCCACAAACCGCGCCCGGAGGAGCGACGCGAAATCCGGGCATCGGGGACACCGGGCGGTGAGCGCGTAGGGTCTGCGAGCATGACGTGGCTGATCACCGGCGGAGCCGGATACATCGGGGCGCACGTGGCGCGGGCCATGAACGACGCCGGGGAGAACGTGGTCGTCCTGGACGACCTCTCGGCGGCGGTGCCGGAGCGGCTGCCCGGGGGCGTGCCGCTGGTCCAGGGCTCGACGCTGGACGGTGACCTGCTGAAGCGGGTCCTCGCCGAGCACGGGGTGACCGGTGTGGTGCATCTCGCGGCGCGCAAGCAGGTCGGGGAGTCGGTCGCCGAACCCGTCCGCTACTACCGGGAGAACATCGGCGGTCTGGCGACCCTGCTGGACGCGATGGCGGACGCGGGCGTGCGGCGGCTGGTCTTCTCCTCCTCGGCGGCGGTGTACGGCAACCCGGACGTGGACCTCATCACGGAGGACACCCCGTGCGCGCCGGTGAACCCGTACGGCGAGACCAAGCTGGCCGGTGAGTGGCTGGTCCGCGCGGCCGGGCAGGCGCACGGCATCTCGACGGTGTGCCTGCGCTACTTCAACGTGGCGGGCGCGGCGGCGCCGGAGCTGGCGGACACCGGGGTGTTCAACATCGTCCCGATGGTCTTCGACCGGCTGACCCGTGACGAGGCGCCCCGGATCTTCGGCTCCGACTACCCGACGCCGGACGGCACCTGTGTCCGCGACTACATCCATGTGACGGATCTCGCCGAGGCCCACCTCGCGGCGGCCCGGCGGCTGTCCGACGGCTCGCTGAGCGGCGATCTGACGCTGAACATCGGCCGGGGCGAGGGCGTCTCGGTGCGGGAGCTGATCACGGTGATCGGCGAGGTCACCGGGGACCGGCGCGCGCCGGTGGTGGAGGACCGGCGTCCGGGCGACGCCCCGCGCGCGGTCGCGTCGGCGGAGCGCGCGGCGGCCGAACTGGGCTGGCGGGCCCGGCTCGGGGTGCCGGAGATGGTCGGCTCGGCGTGGGAGGGCTGGCAGCGCCTGCACGCCCGCTAGGCGGCCGGACACGCCCGCACCGCTCTGACCTGCTCTGACCTGCGGAACGTTTCCGCAGGTCAGAGCATATGACAACGGTGTTCAGTGCCGCGTTGCCCCCTGGCCGCGGGCCGTAGTTGACTGTGAGCCGGTGGGTTCGTCTGCGAGCCGGCGCGCGGCGCTGAAGGGCGGTCTTCTCATGGGGGCAGGGCACGACCACGGGCACGCGCACAGCCATGTGCCGTCCAAGGCGACGGCCGCGGCCGCGTACCGGGGCAGGCTGCGCGCGGCGCTGGGCATCACGCTCACGATCATGGTGGTCGAGATCGTCGGCGGTCTGGTCGCCGACTCCCTGGCGCTGATCGCGGACGCCGCCCACATGGCCACCGACGCGGTGGGCCTCGGGATGGCGCTGCTGGCGATCCACTTCGCGGCCAGGCCGCCGAGCACGAACCGCACCTTCGGCTTCGCCCGCGCCGAGATCCTGGCGGCGCTCGCCAACTGCGTGCTGCTGCTGGGCGTGGGCGGCTACGTCCTGGTGGAGGCGGTGGAGCGGTTCCTCCGGCCGGCCCAGACGCAGGGCGGGGTGATGGTCGTGTTCGGCGCGGTCGGCCTGGTGGCGAACTCCGTCTCGCTCCTGCTGCTGATGCGCGGCCAGAAGGAGAGCCTGAACGTGCGCGGGGCCTTCCTGGAGGTCGCGGCGGACGCGCTGGGCTCGGTGGCCGTGATCATCTCGGCCGCCGTGATCCTGGCGACCGGCTGGCAGGCCGCCGACCCGATCGCCTCGCTGGTCATCGGTCTGATGATCGTGCCGAGGACGCTGCGGCTGCTGCGCGAGACGCTGGACGTGCTGCTGGAGGCGGCGCCGAAGGACGTCGACATGAATGAGGTACGGGCACACATCCTGGCGCTGGACGGTGTGGAGGACGTACACGATCTGCACGCCTGGACGATCACCTCGGGGCTGCCGGTGCTCTCCGCCCATGTGGTGGTGAGCACGGACGTGCTGAACGCCATCGGGCACGAGAAGATGCTGCACGAACTCCAGGGGTGCCTCGGCGACCACTTCGACGTGGAGCACTGCACCTTCCAGCTGGAGCCGGGCGGGCACGCGGAGCACGAGGCGCGACTCTGTCACTGAGGGGCGCACGGTGGTGCGGGACATGCGGACGTGCGGGGAAGTGCCGGGAGTGCCGCTTTCGTACGGCAGACTTGGAGGGCGAAGACCGACGCGAAGGATGGGTATGCCGATCACACCTGCCACCGAGACACATCTCTCGTCGAACGGGACCGCGGAGTCGATCCTGCTGGAGCTCGTGGACGAGAACGGCGTGACGATCGGCACCGCGGAGAAGCTGGCCGCCCACCAGCCGCCCGGACAGCTCCACCGGGCCTTCTCGGTGTTCCTCTTCGACGAGCGGGGACGGCTGCTGCTGCAGCAGCGGGCGCTCGGCAAGTACCACTCCCCCGGTGTGTGGTCCAACACCTGCTGCGGCCACCCCTACCCCGGTGAGGCGCCCTTCGCGGCGGCGGCCCGGCGTACGCACGAGGAACTGGGGGTCTCGCCCTCGCTGCTGGCCCAGGCGGGCACGGTGCGCTACAACCACCCCGACCCGGCGTCGGGGCTGGTGGAGCAGGAGTACAACCACCTCTTCGTCGGGCTGGTGCAGCAGAAGCCGGCGCCGGACCCGGAGGAGGTGGGCGCGACCGCCTTCGTGACGGCGGCCGAGCTGGCGGAGCGGCACGAGCGGGAGCCGTTCTCCGCGTGGTTCATGACGGTGCTGGACGCGGCGCGTCCGGCGATCAAGGAGCTGACGGGGTCGTCCGCGGGCTGGTAGGCCCCGCGCGGGGCCGTCCGGGTGCCTCGCGGACCCTCATCTGGACAGCGCGGGTTTGAGCGGCAGGGCGGCCCAGATCACCTTGCCGCCGCTCGCCGTGTGCTCCACGTCGACCGCGCCGCCCGCCTCCCGCGCCACCTCGCGCACGAGCAGCAGCCCGCGGCCGCCGGTCTGGGCGTGGTCGGCCTCCAGCGCGGTCGGCCGGTAGGGATGGTTGTCCTCCACCGACACCCGGACCCACTCGGCGCCGACGGCCACCTCCACCCCGAGCGTCGGGGAGAGCAGGGCCGCGTGTTTGACGGCGTTCGTGACCAGTTCGGAGACGATGAGCAGCAGTCCCTGCACCACTTCGTCCGCGACCGGTACGCCCTGACGCGTCAGCAGGTCCCGTACGGCGTGCCGCGCCTGCGGGACGGAGGCGTCCACGGCGGGGGCGGTGAACCGCCACACGCCCTCGTACGGCAGGTGTCCGGCCGGGTTCCCGGCGCCCTCCGCGGGGCGCGGCACACCTCCGCGCCCGTGGTTGTCCATCGTCCGGTCGCCACCCTCGCGCTCGATTGTCACCACACGTCGAGTGTTGGTAAAGACGGGGTGCGCGCCGTGGGACTGAACACAAGTCAGCGGGTATCGAACGCTTACGACCGGTCCCGCACGGTGCGGTCGCGCGGATGACCGCTCCTGCCCGCCCTGTGTCCGGTTCGACAACTATTCGGGTTGTACGGGTTGGGCCGTGCCGACAACCCGCTCCGCAGGGCCCGCCCGGGCTGCGAGCCGGCTCACACCGGCGGCACCGGCATCCGCCCGGCCGGCGTCGATAGCATCCGCCGCATGGAGCCAGAGCTGTCGCACGACGTCACCGACCGCGTCGCCACCGTCGTCATCCGCCACCCGGCCAAGCGCAACGCCATGACGGCCGCGATGTGGCGGGCGCTGCCCCCGCTGCTGGCGGGCCTGGCCGCCGATCCCGGGGTGCGGGCGCTGGTGCTCACCGGGGAGGGCGGCACCTTCTGCGCGGGGGCGGACATCTCCACGCTGCGGGGTTCGCCCGCCGAGGCGCAGGGGCTCGCGGTGGCCGCCGAGGAGGCGCTTGCCGCGTTCCCCAAGCCGACCCTCGCGGCGGTCCGGGGCCACTGCGTGGGCGGCGGCGCCCAGCTCGCGGCCGCCTGCGACCTGCGGCTGGCCGAGGAGGGCGCCCTGTTCGGGGTGACCCCGGCGAGGCTGGGCATCGTCTACCCGGCCTCCTCCACCCGCCGCCTGGTCTCGCTGGTGGGCCCGGCCACCGCCAAGCACCTCCTGTTCTCGGCCGAGTTGATCGACACCCACCGCGCGCTGCGCACCGGTCTGGTGGACGAGGTGCTGCCGGCCGGGGAGCTGGACAAGCGGGTCGCCGCCCTGACCTCCGTCCTGGCCTCCCGCTCCCTGCTCACCCAGGCCGCCGCCAAGGAGTACGCCGACGGCCGCACCGGCCGCGACGCCCACTGGACCGCCCTCGCGCGCGCCTCCACCGACACGGAGGAGGGCGTTACGGCCTTCCTGGAGCGCCGGGAACCCCGCTTCACCTGGGACGTCCCTACGACATGATGAACCGGCTCCGCTCGCGCAGCGCCCGGACCAGGTGGGCGGGCGCCTTGTCGGGCGAACCGGCGTCATAGGGCGGCCGCGGGTCGTACTCGTGGCCGAGCTGGATCATCTGGGCGTACTCGTCGCCCGCGAGGCGGCCGAGCAGGGTGAGGCCCATGTCGATCCCGGCGGAGACCCCGGCGCCCGTGACGTACTTGCCGTCCGTCACCACACGCTCCGACACCGGTTCGGCGCCGAACCGCTCCAGCTGGTCGACGGCGAGCCAGTGCGAGGTGGCCCGGCGGCCCCGGAGCAGCCCGGCGGCGCCCAGCAGCAGCGAGCCGGTGCACACGGAGGTGGTCCAGGTGGTGGCGGCGTCCGCCCGGCGCAGCCAGTCGAGCAGCGGGGCGTGCTCCATCAGCGCGCTCTGGCCCGGCCCGCCCGGCACCACCAGGACGTCCGGCTCGCTCACCTCGGCCAGGGTCCGGTCGGCGACCAGGGCGAGCGCGCCGGTGTCCGTACGCACGGGTCCCGCCTGCTCGGCGACGAAGACGGTCTCGGCGCCCGGTGTGCGGGCCAGGACGTCGTAGGGTCCGACCGCGTCCAGGGCGGTGAAGCGGTCGAAGAGGACGATGGCGATCTGCATGGCGGTCCTTTCGCCGGCGCCGGAAGTCAGCGCGGGAGTACGGGGTGGAAGCGGCGGCGGTATTCCGCCGGTGCGGTGCCGAGCGCCTTGAGGAAGGCGCGGCGCATGGCCTCGGGCGTGCCGTAGCCGCCGGCGCGGGCGACCTGCTCGACCGAGTCGGACGTGTCCTCCAGGAGCCTGCGGGCGTGCTCCAGGCGGACCCGGTCGACGTACCGGCCCGGTGTCGTCCCGGTCTCGGCGGCGAAGGCGCGGGCGAAGTGCCGCGGGGAGAGCCGGGCGCGGGCGGCGAGGGCGTCGACGGAGAGGTCGGCGTCGGGGTGGTCGGTGATCCAGCGCTGCACCTCGCGCAGCGGTTCGCGGGTGGCGGTCTGGGCGGCGAGCTGGACGCTGAACTGGGCCTGGTTGCCGGGCCGTCGCAGGAAGACCACGAGGTGCCGGGCGATGGTGAGCGCGGTCTCCCGGTCCAGGTCCTCCTCCACCAGGGCCAGCGCCAGGTCGATGCCCGAGGTGACGCCCGCCGAGGTGGCCACGTGGCCGTCGCGGACGTAGATCGGCTCGGGGTCCACCGTCACGGCCGGGTGTTCGCGGGCCAGCCGGTCGCTGTGCGCCCAGTGCGTGGTGGCGCGGCGGCCGTCGAGCAGTCCGGCGGCGGCGATCAGGAGGGCGCCGGTGCACACGGAGACCAGGCGCGGGGCCCGCGGTCCGTGGGCGCGCAGCCAGGCGACCAGCGCCGGGTCCGGGCCGCGGGTGCCGTGGCCGCCGGGGACCAGCAGGGTGTGCGGGCGGGGCGCGGCGCTGAGCGCCAGGTCGGGGACGAGGGTCAGGCCGCTGGAGGTGCGCACCGGTCCGCCGTCCAGGGAGGCGGTGCGTATCCGGTAGCTGCCCGGAGCGAGCCGCTCGGCGCCGGTGAAGACCTCCAGCGGGCCGGTGACGTCGAGGCTCTGCACGTCGTCGAAGAGGACGAGGAGCACGGTGCGCGGAAGCTGCGGCATGAGGTCGATTCTTCGGCGGTGCGGCGGCGTCCGCAATGACGGATACCCCACCTTTCCCGCAATGGAGAACGGCGCGGCACGCCGGGCGTACGAGGTCCGCGCCGGGGTACCCGGAGCGGACCGGAAAGTTGCCGTAGGGAAAGGATCTCTCTCATGTTCCGTGCCATCGCCGACGTGCTGCGCCAGATAGGCGGCGCCATCGCCACCGTCGTCACCCTGCCGTTCCGGGCACTCGCCCGGCTGTTCGGCGGCGCCTCGCGCAGCAGCCGCGCCTGACACGGCGCCCGGTGCGCCCTGTCGTCCGTTCGCCGCCGTCACCTGCCACAATTGCCGCGCAACCTTAAGCGGAGAAGGCGGTACGGGATCGTGACGACACCCGGGTCCATCGAATCAGGGTCCATCGAAGGCAGGATCGCCGGGGAACTCGGCGTACGGGAGCGGCAGGTGAAGGCCGCGGTGGAGCTGCTGGACGGCGGCTCGACGGTGCCCTTCATCGCCCGCTACCGCAAGGAGGCGACCGAACTCCTCGACGACGCGCAGCTGCGCACCATCGAGGAGCGGCTGCGTTATCTGCGCGAGCTGGAGGACCGCAGGAGCGCGATCCTGGACTCGGTCCGCGAGCAGGGCAAGCTCACCGCCGGGCTGGAGGAGAGCATCCGGGGCGCCGAGACCAAGGCGCGCCTGGAGGACATCTACCTGCCGTACAAGCCCAAGCGGCGTACCAAGGCGCAGATCGCGCGGGAGGCGGGTCTCGCGCCGCTGGCCGAGGGGCTGCTGACGGACCCGTCGGTGGAACCGGCGGCCGCGGCGGCGGCGTTCGTGGACGCGGACAAGGGTGTCGCGGACGCGCAGGCGGCGCTGGAGGGCGCGCGGGCGATCCTGACGGAGCGGTTCTCCGAGGACGCCGACCTGATCGGCGAGCTGCGCGAGCGGATGTGGACGCGGGGCCGGCTGGCCGCCAAGGTGCGGGACGGCAAGGAGGAGGCGGGCGCCAAGTTCGCCGACTACTTCGACTTCACCGAGCCGTTCACCGCGCTCCCCTCGCACCGCATCCTGGCGATGCTGCGCGGCGAGAAGGAGGAGGTCCTCGACCTGGTCCTGGAGCCGGAGGAGCCGACGGAGGGCCGGTCGTCCTACGAGGGCGTCATCGCGAGCCGGTTCGGCATCGCGGACCGGGGCCGTCCCGGCGACAAGTGGCTCGGTGACACGGTCCGCTGGGCCTGGCGCACCCGGGTGCTGGTGCACCTCGGCATCGACCTCAGGCTCCGGCTGCGTACGGCCGCCGAGGACGAGGCGGTCGACGTGTTCGCCGCCAACCTGCGCGACCTGCTGCTGGCCGCCCCGGCCGGCACCCGTGCCACGCTGGGCCTGGACCCCGGTTTCCGTACCGGGGTGAAGGTGGCCGTGGTCGACTCGACCGGCAAGGCCGTCGCCACCGATGTGATCTACCCGCACGTCCCCGCCAACAAGTGGGACGAGGCGATTGCCAGGCTGGCCCGGCTGGCCAAGGAGCACACGGTCGACCTGGTCGCCATCGGCAACGGCACCGCTTCCCGCGAGACGGACAAGCTGGCCACCGAACTCATCGCCAAGCACCCGGAGTTGAACCTCACCAAGGTGATGGTGTCCGAGGCGGGCGCGTCGGTGTACTCGGCGTCGGAGTACGCCTCCCGTGAACTGCCCGGCATGGACGTGTCGTTGCGCGGCGCGGTCTCCATCGCCCGGCGTCTGCAGGACCCGCTGGCCGAACTGGTGAAGATCGACCCGAAGTCGATCGGCGTCGGCCAGTACCAGCACGACCTGTCCGAGGTGAAGCTGTCCCGCTCGCTGGACGCGGTGGTCGAGGACTGTGTGAACGGCGTCGGTGTGGACGTCAACACCGCGTCCGTGCCGCTGCTCTCGCGGGTGTCCGGCATCTCCGCCACGCTGGCCGAGAACATCGTGACGCACCGCGACACCAACGGCCCGTTCACCTCCCGCGCGGAGCTGAAGAAGGTCTCCCGCCTCGGCCCGAAGGCGTACGAGCAGTGCGCGGGCTTCCTGCGCATCCGGGGCGGCAGCGATCCGCTGGACTCCTCCAGCGTGCACCCGGAGGCGTATCCGGTGGTGCGGCGGATGGTGAAGACGACGGGGCAGGACGTGGCCTCGCTGGTCGGCAACACCGGTGCGCTGCGGTCGCTGCGGCCCGCCGACTTCGTGGACGACACCTTCGGTCTGCCGACCGTCTCCGACATCCTGAAGGAGCTGGAGAAGCCGGGGCGCGACCCGCGTCCGGCGTTCCGGACGGCCACCTTCAAGGAGGGCGTGGAGAAGATCGCCGACCTGTCCGCCGGGATGGTGCTGGAGGGTGTGGTGACGAACGTGGCCGCCTTCGGCGCGTTCGTGGACATCGGCGTCCACCAGGACGGTCTGGTCCATGTGTCGGCGATGTCGAAGACGTTCGTCAAGGACCCGCGGGAGGTCGCCAAGCCGGGTGACATCGTCAAGGTGAAGGTCCTGGACGTGGACATCCCGCGCAAGCGGATCGCGCTGACGCTGCGGCTGGACGACGAGGCGGCCCCGCAGGAGCGCGGTCCCCGGCAGCAGCGGGGCGGCTCCCGCCCGCCGCAGCAGCGGCAGGGCCAGGACGGCCAGGGTCGCCGTCAGGGCGGCCAGGGTGGTCAGGGCGGCCAGGGCCGCGGGAACGGCGGCGGCAGGGACCGGGGCGGCCGGCCCGCCGCGGCGCCGGCCAACAGCGCCATGGCCGACGCCCTGCGCCGGGCCGGTCTGGTCGACCCGGACAAGGGCCGCCGCCGCTGAGTCCTGCCCCGCCCCCGGCCCGGCCCTCGCGCCCGGCCGGGGGCGGGGTTTCAGCGTTCGGTCACCTTGCCGTCCGCGACCTCCAGGCGGCGGGTGACCTTGATCGCGTCCAGCATGCGGCGGTCGTGGGTGACCAGCAGGAGCGTGCCCTCGTAGGAGTCGAGCGCCGATTCGAGCTGCTCGATGGCGGGCAGGTCGAGGTGGTTGGTCGGCTCGTCCAGCACCAGCAGGTTGACGCCCCGGCCCTGGAGCAGGGCGAGCGCGGCGCGGGTGCGCTCGCCGGGTGAGAGGGACGCGGCCGGGCGCAGCACGTGGTCGGACTTCAGGCCGAACTTGGCGAGCAGCGTGCGCACCTCCGCCGGTTCGGTGTCCGGTACGGCCGCCTGGAAGGCGTCGAGCAGGGACTCGGAGCCGTGGAACAGCTTGCGGGCCTGGTCGACCTCGCCGACCAGCACCCCGGAGCCGAGCGTGGCGTCCCCGGAGTCCAGCGGGACCCGGCCCAGCAGCGCGCCGAGCAGGGTGGACTTGCCCGCGCCGTTGGCCCCGGTGACCGCGATCCGGTCGGCCCAGTCGATCTGGAGCGAGACCGGGCCGAGGCGGAAGTCACCGCGCCGGACCTCGGCGTCCCGGAGGGTGGCCACCACGGCGCCGGAGCGCGGGGCGGAGGCGATCTCCATGCGCAGTTCCCACTCCTTGCGCGGCTCCTCGACCACCTCCAGGCGTTCGATCATCCGCTGGGTCTGCCGGGCCTTGGCGGCCTGCTTCTCGCTGGCCTCGCTGCGGAACTTGCGGCCGATCTTGTCGTTGTCGGTGCCGGCCTTGCGCCGGGCGTTCTTGACGCCCTTGTCCATCCAGGACCGCTGGGTCTGGGCCCGGTCCTGGAGGGCGGCGCGCTTGTCGGCGTACTCCTCGTAGTCCTCGCGGGCGTGCCTGCGGGCCACGTCCCGCTCCTCCAGATAGGCCGCGTAGCCGCCGCCGTAGAGGTTGATCTGCTTCTGGGCCAGGTCCAGTTCGAGGACCTTGGTGACGGTGCGGGTGAGGAACTCGCGGTCGTGGCTGACGACGACGGTGCCCGCGCGCAGCCCGGTGACGAACCGCTCCAGCCGCTCCAGGCCGTCCAGGTCGAGGTCGTTGGTGGGCTCGTCCAGCAGGAAGACGTCGTAGCGGGAGAGCAGCAGGGAGGCGAGTCCCGCGCGGGCGGCCTGGCCGCCGGAGAGAGAGGTCATGGGGCGGTCGAGGCCGACCGCGAGTCCGAGGCCGCCGACGACGTCCTCGGCGCGCTCGTCCAGGTCGGCGCCGCCCAGGTCCAGCCAGCGCTCCAGCGCGGTGGCGTAGGCGTCGTCGGCGCCGGGCGCGCCGTCCACCAGGGCCTGGGTGGCCTCGTCCATGGTGCGCTGGGCCTCGGCCACGCCGGTGCGGCGGGCCAGGAAGGCGCGCACGGTCTCGCCCTCCCTGCGCTCCGGCTCCTGCGGGAGGTGGCCGACGGTCGCGGTCGGCGGGGAGAGCCGCAGCTCGCCCTCCTCGGGCGTGCTGAGCCCGGCGAGCAGCCTGAGCAGCGTGGACTTGCCCGCGCCGTTGGCGCCGACCAGCCCGATCACGTCTCCGGGCGCGACGACGAGGTCGAGTCCGGAGAAGAGGGAGCGGTCGCCGTGGCCGGCGGCGAGGTTCTTGGCGACGAGAGTGGCAGTCATCAGGACGCCGATTTTAGTCGCGGGCCGCCCCGGCCCGGACCGGCGCCGTCAGCACCCCTTGGGAGGTCCGCGCGACGAGGTACGTCTCGCCCCTGACCGCTGCCGAGTCGAGCGGCAGGCGGTGGCGGCCGGGGCCGAGGGTGGCGTCCAGGACGGTGTGGGAGCGGACGCGGCGGAGCCGGTCGAGCCGGTACGCGGTGAGCTGGACGCGGCCCGGCGCGGCCACCTCGATCTCGGCGGCCTCGGGGGTCGCCGTCAGCGCGGTGAGGCGGCGGCTCGTCTCCGGGCTGCGGTCCAGGGCCTGCTGGAGCTGGGCGACGAGGAGCGGGAGGATCGGGGCGGACGCGGTCACCAGGGCGGTGCCGACGCCGGGGCGGCCGAACGCCTCGCGCAGGGCGCCGCGTTCGGGCTCGGGGACCGTGGGGCCGATCAGGGCGGCGCCGTAGTGGCCAAGTTCCCCGACGGGGACGGCGGTGGCGTCCAGGGTGATGTCGGCGCCGATGCCGATGCCGCGCAGGACGGCCGCGAGTCTGACGAGAAGGCCGGCGCGGGGGCCGACGAGCAGCACCCGGCGCGGCGGGGCGGGTGCGGGGACGCCGTCGAGGAGGCCGGTCAGGGCGGCGCGGTAGGCGGGTCCGTGGAAGCGGAAGGGGCCGGTGCCGTGGTAGCCGTCGCGTTCGAGGTCGACCTGCTCACCGGTCTGCCAGGCGAAGTCCCGCCAGCGGAAGTCCTCGCCGTCCCGCTCGATGACGGCGGTGACGGCGCCGCAGCCGAGGTCCGCGCATTCGGGGCAGTCGTAGAGCACGAACCGGCCGCCGGGCAGCGGGGGTTCGGACTCCAGCAGGAGGTCGCGCACCCGGGCGTCGAGGGCGCCGGGCGGCAGGTCGAGGGCGAGCGGGGACACGGCGTCCAGGTCGGACAGGCGCAGGAGCAGCGGGCGGCCGTCGACGACGAAGTCCACGAAGTCGCGGTGGACCTGGTGACCTCCGTCGGCGAGGACGGCGCCGACGCGGGTGGCCGGTTCCAGACCGAAGGTGGCGTAGGCGGGGGACATGCGGTGAGTATTCCCGCGTACCGCCCGCGCAGCGCCCTGGGACGCCGGGCGTTCGGCGGCGCCGGCCCGGTGGCGGGGCCGGGAGCGGGTGCGGCCGGGCGGCGGGCGTACGCGTGGTCGAGTGGGTAGCGGGCCGTACGCCGCTGGACGGGCCGGGCCGGTCTCCCCCGGCCCCGGGAAAGCCGCCTCCGGCACGCACGGGCCGCCTTCCGCGGTCTCGACCTCGCCGGTTGCGGTCCGTGATGATCGGGCCATGACGATGGTGACGGCGCTGCGCCGCTATCCGGTGAAGTCCATGCTCGGCGAGGCCCTGACGGAGGTGGCGGTCACCGCGCGCGGGCTGCACGGGGACCGGACGGCGGCGGTCGTCGACGCGACGGGCGCGGTCGGCTCCGCCAAACACCCGCGCAAGTGGGGCCGGTTGCTCGACTGCCGGGCGGCGCTCGGCGAGCCGGTGACGGTCGGACTGCCCGACGGGACCGCCCTGTTCGTGGGTGACCCGGAGCTGGACGCCCGGCTGTCCAAGCTGCTGGGCCGGGAGGTGTCCGTGTCGGACGACCCCTCGCGGGGCGGCGTGCTGGAGCGGGAGGTGCCCGCCTACGAGGGCGGTCTGCCGGAGGTGCTGCGGAGCACGGCCCGTACGGACGGCACCGGCGCCACGGTCACCTCGGGCGGGGTGGCGGCGGGGACCTTCTTCGACTACGGCGCCGTCCACCTGGTCACCACCGCGTCCCTGGCGCGACTGCGGGCCGCCCGGCCCGCCTCGGACTTCGATCCGCTCCGCTTCCGTCCGAACCTGGTCGTCGACGCCGCCGGCGTCCCCGGTTTTCCCGAGGACGCCTGGGTGGGTGCCCGGCTGCGGGTGGGCGGCGCGCTGTTCCGGGTCACCGTCCCCACGCCCCGCTGCGCGCTGCCCGGTCTCGCCCAGGCCGGCCTGCCGGCCGACCCGGACGTGATGCGGACGGTGGCCCGTGAACACCGGGTCCCGGTGGGCCGGCTGGGCCGCCTGTCGTGCGTCGGGGTCTACCTGGAGGTACTCGAACCGGGCACGGTCCGGCTCGGTGACGTGGTCACGGTGCAGCCGTCGCCGTAGCCGGCCAGGCAGCGCGGGGTGCCGACGACGGTGAGGGCGCGCTCGGCGGGGGCGGCCCCGCTCGCGCGGTCCAGGGCGGCCGGGCCGCCGGTCAGCGGGAGCCGGGCGGTGGTGCGGGAGAGGTCGAGGGTGAGCGTGGGGCGGGTGGCGGGCGGTTCGATGAGGTCCTTGTCGGTGCCCGCGACGACGAGCGCCAGCCGGTGGCCCTCGGGGACGACGTGGTCGGTGGCGGCGAGGTCGACGGTCATCGTGTAGGCGCGGCCCGGGGTGAGCGGGACGCCCTTGCCGAGCGAGGCGTGGTGGCCGAGGTCGGCCCAGCCCCGGCTGACGACGGTGGCGCCGACGTCGGCCGTCTTCGCCGAGGTGGCCTTGAAGCAGGCGCTGTCCCCGGCCGTGCTCTCGCCCCAGCAGGTCCGCTCGGCGAGGGTGGTGATGCCCTCGCCGCTGTCGGCGTAGTCGCGGACGGTGTCCGGACCGAGGTCGACCAGGACGGCGGACAGGTGGGCGGAGGCGGTGCTCGGGGTGGCGGTGACGGTCACCCGGGAGGAGCCGGAGATCCGCAGCGGGCCGGTGAGCACCGGGGTGAGGAAGGCGGCCTTGTCGGGCGTCGTCCTGGTGAGGTCGGCCGCCCAGTCGGTCTCGCTCCGGCTCGGGTCGTCGGTGAACGTCTCGGTGCCGGTGGCCCGGTGCGGGCCCAGGATGCCGACGCCGGGCGTGCTGCCGCGGGCCGGGTACAGGGTGGTGGTCCGGGTGTCGCGCGGGGGCCAGACGGCGGAGGTGGTCCACTGGTCGGGGTGGCGTTCGATGTCGGCCATGGGCTCGCGGTCGATGCCGTTGTCGTAGCCGAGGAGTTCGTGGTCGAACCAGCGGTGCAGGGTGTCGACCCAGGCGCCGCGCCGGTAGTCGAAGGGGTCGACGTGGCCGGTCTGGGAGAGCCAGACCTTGCGCTCGACGCCGTGCCTGGCCAGCGCGTCCCACCACTGGCCGACGTGCTTGGTGCGGACGTTGAGGTCCTGCATGCCGTGCACCAGGAACACGCTGGCGCGGACCTTCCCGGCGTCCTTCACGTAGTCCCGTTCGGTCCAGAGCCGGGTCCAGTCGCCGGAGTCGGGGCTGCCTTCGGCGAGCTGCTTCTGTACGGCCGCGCAGTGGACTCCCTCGCGCTCCACGTATCCCGCGAGTTCGTCGGGGCCGCCGTCGTAGAGCTCGGCGCCCTGGGCGAAGTAGTAGTCGTACCAGGAGGAGATGCCGCTGATCGGGACGATGGTCCTGAGGTTGGGCACGCCGGTGGCGGCGACGCCGTTGGCGATGGTGGCGTCCCAGCTCTTGCCGATCATGCCGGTGGCGCCGTTGGTCCAGCTCGCCTCGACCCGCGTACCGCCGGTGCGGCTGGTGTAGGCGCGGGCCCGGCCGCCGAGCCAGTCGACGACGGCCTTGGCGGAGCGGATGTCGGAGCGGCCGCCGACGTCCACGCAGCCGTCGCTGCGGTTGGTGCCGGCGAGGTCGACGCCGACGAACGCGTAGCCGCGCGGCACGAAGTAGTTGTCGTAGAAGAGGGGCATCTGCACGACGTGCCCCCGCGCGTCGTACGTCTTGAGCTGGCTCTCGTTGCCGCGGCCGCAGCAGGAGTAGTAGGGGCTGGCGTCCATGATGACGGGCACCTTGCGGCCCTGCCGGGCGGGTTCGGACGGGCGGACGATGTCGGCGGCGACACGGTCGGTGCGGCCGTCGCGGTCCTCGTCCAGGCCGGTGTCCACCCAGACGGACTCGCGGACGGCGTCGGCGTACGAGTAGACGGGCCCGCTCTCGCGGGGTGCCGCCTGGGCGGTGGACGGGGCGAGGAAGACGGCCGTCAGCGCACCGACGGCCAGGACCGCGAGCATTCTCCAGAGCGAGCGATTCGGCATGGGCGGACGGTACTGCCGTCAACGCCCGTACAGAAGAGGGCCCTTCGGCGGTCACCGGGACGCGTGACGGCCGAATGGCGATCGTGTGACAGCCGGGGTCGTGGACACGCCAAGGGCGGCCGGGACTGAATAGGCTCCGAACAGACTTCCTGTCCAGAAGACTTGGAGCTGACGTGCACCGCAGAATCATCGCGCCGGGCGCCCTGGCGGCGGCCTCCCTCCTGCTGGCGATCCCGGCGTCGGCCGCGTCCTTCGCCCCCGGCGCGCCGGGCATCGGCGACCCCTACTACCCGAAGTACGGCAACGGCGGCTACGACGTCTCGCACTACGACCTCAGGCTCCAGTACCAGCCGGGGACCGACGAGCTCCAGGGCACCGCGACCGTCCTGGCCACGGCCACGCAGGACCTGTCCAGCTTCGACCTGGACTTCCTGCTGGACGTCAGCGAGGTGCGGGTCAACGGCGCCAAGGCCGCGTTCACCACGTCCGGCGAGCACGAGCTGGTCGTCACGCCGAGGACCCCGCTGGCCAAGGGCACGCGGATCACCGTGGTGGTCCGCTACAGCGGGGTGCCGTCGACGAAGAGCGCCTACGGCTTCTCCACCTGGCACCGCACCCCGGACGGGGCGATCGCGGCCGACGAACCCGAGTCGGCCTGGTGGTGGTTCCCGAGCAACGACCACCCGAGCGACAAGGCCACCTACGACGTGTCGGTGGCGGTGCCGGACGGCACCCAGGCCATCTCCAACGGCACGCTGGCGTCGACCAGTTCGAAGCTGGGCTGGACCCGCTACAACTGGCGGCAGGACAAGCCGCAGGCCACCTACCTGGCCACGCTCGCGCTCGGCCGGTTCGACATCACCACCTCCACCTCCGACGGCGGCGTGCCGGTGATCAACGCCTACAGCGAGGACCTCGGCGCGAACGAGGGTGCCGCGCGGGCCAGTGTCGAGCGCACCGGTGAGCTGGTGGACTGGCTGAGCGGCTATTTCGGGCCGTATCCGTTCTCCTCGGCCGGGGGCTACGTCCCGAACACCACCACCGGCTACGCGCTGGAGACGCAGACCCGCGTCTACTACAGCCCCAAGCAGTTCGCGTCCGGCTCCAACACCTCGGTCGTCGTGCACGAGCTGGCCCACCAGTGGTACGGCGACCACGTGTCGCTCAAGGGCTGGAAGGACATCTGGATCAACGAGGGCTTCGCCCGGTACGCGCAGTGGCTCTGGTCCGAGCACGAGGGCGAGGGCACCACGCGGGAGCTGGCGGACTACGTGTACGCCTCGCACCCCGCCGACGACCCGTTCTGGACCGTCGAGCCCGGTGACCCCGGCGCGGACGCGCAGTTCGACGTCGCCGTCTACGACCGGGGCGCGCTCGCCGTGCAGGCGCTGCGCGAGGAGATCGGCGACGACGCCTTCTTCGCCGTGCTGAAGGGCTGGCCCGAGAAGCACGCCTACGGCAACGCCTCGGTGGCCGACTTCAGGAGGTACGCCGAGCAGGTGTCCGGCAAGCCGCTGGCCGCCCTCTTCGACACCTGGCTGTTCCAGCCCTCGAAGCCGGAGGCGCGGGGCCCGGCCTCACCAACCCGGTCCCTGGCCGCGAAGGCGGCTCAGCCCGAGTCGTGGAAGAAGATCGAGGCGACGAACGGCGTGCACGCGCACTGACGCGCCGGCTCACCCGGCCGTGACGGCACCCTCCCCGAGGAGGCCGTCACGGCCGATCGCGTCCGTGCGGGTCGCCGGGACGGTGCAGGCGTACGCGCCCGCCACGGCGCCGTAGCGGGCGCAGCGCCCGGGGTCCGCGCCGGTGAGGCGGCCGTAGAGGAAGGCGGCGGCGAAGGCGTCGCCCGCGCCGTTGGAGTCGACCACGGGGGCGGGCGGGGTCACCGGCGGGACGTGGGTCAGCTCGCCGCCGGTGAGCAGGTACGCGCCCTCGGCGCCCGCCGTGGCCACGACGACCGCGGCCCGGCCGCGCTCCGCGACGCCGCGCATGGTGCGCGCGGGGTCGGTGAGGGCGGCGGCGGAGAGGAAGACCACGTCGGCGGCGAGGGCGTACGGCTCGTGGTAGGGGTTCTCGCCGTCCCAGTCGTGCAGGTCGGTGGAGAGAGGCACGCCGGTCTCCACGAGCAGCGGGAGGGACTCGGCGCAGGGCTGGGTGATGGTCACGTGGACGTGCCGGGCGGCCGCCGCGAGGGGGCGCAGCACGTGGTCCGGGAAGCGGTCGCCGGGGCGGGCCCGGCTGGTGTCGTACAGCGAGAGGCGGCGGCCGTCGGGGCCGACCAGGTTGACGGCGCGCTTGGTGCCGGCGGGCTGCGGCAGCGCGGTCAGGGCGATGCCCCGGTCCCGGTGCAGTGCCCGGACGAGGTCGCCCTCGGGGTCGTCGCCGATCAGGTCGAGGTGGTGGACGTCCAGGCCGAGGGCGGCGAGCCCGAGCGCGACGAAGTCGCCGGTCTGCCCGGCGCGGGTGTGGACGCCGGTGTCGACCGGGTAGCTGTCGGCGAACGGCAGCGGCAGCTCCGGCACCCGGACCACGGTGTCCACCCCGGCACCGCCCAGCACCAGTACGTCGGTCATGCCCCGCCCCCTCGGTGGTCGTACCCGGTCACGGGGATGCCCCGTCCGGGGCGCAGCCTACGCGGGGGGGGTGCGCGAAGGCGCCGGAACGGAGAACGGTGGCGCCACCCCGGGGACGGAAGGTCTCCGGCGTGACGCCACCGTGGGGCCGGCCACCGGCGGTGGCGGACCGAACCGCTACTTCGTGAGGTCGGTCAGCTCCCGGTCCGCGTTCGCGCTGACGCGGCGGCGCACCCCGAACCAGCCCGCGACCAGCAGGACGGCGATCAGCGGGATCAGGTACAGGGTGCGGCGGCCGACCTCGGGGTCGTTCCACATCATGCCGAGGCAGACCAGCAGGAAGGCGATCGTGACGATCTCGGTGACCGGGCTGAACTTGAGCTGGAAGCGCGGCCGGGTGACCGTGCCCTCGCGGGCGCGGCGGACGAAGATCATGTGGCAGACCATGATGATCACCCAGGTGCTGATGATGCCGAGCGAGGCCACGTTCAGCACGATCTCGAAGGCCTGGCTGGGCACGAGGTAGTTCAGGCCGACGCCGAGCACGCAGACCGCGCAGGTCAGCAGGATGCCGCCGTAGGGGACCTGGCTGCGGTTCATCCGGGCGGTGAACTTCGGCGCGGAACCGGCGGTGGCCATGGAGCGCAGGATGCGGCCGGTGGAGTACAGGCCGGAGTTCAGCGAGGACATGGCGGCGGTGAGCACCACGAGGTTCATCACGTCGCCGGCGGCCGGGATGCCGACCTTGGACAGCACGGTCACGAACGGGCTCTGGCCGGCGGAGTACACCGAGCCGGGCAGCAGCAGCGCGAGCAGCACGACGGAGCCGACGTAGAACAGGCCCACGCGCCACATGATCGAGTTCACCGCGCGCGGGACGACCTTCTCGGGCTGCTCGGTCTCACCGGCGGCGACGCCGACCAGTTCGAGCGCGGCGTACGCGAAGATCACGCCCTGCATGACGAGGACGACCGGCATCATGCCGTGCGGGAAGATGCCGCCGTGGTCGGTGATGAGGCTCAGGCCGGGCTGGTGGCCGCCCACGTCGTGCTGGGTGGCCAGCAGGAAGATGCCGATGAGCATGAAGCCCACCAGGGTGGCGACCTTGATGATGGAGAACCAGAACTCCATCTCGCCGAAGATCTTGACCGAGATCAGGTTCACGGCGAGCACCACGGCCAGCGCGATGAGTGCCAGGACCCACTGCGGTATGGACGTGAACATGCTCCAGTAGTGCGTGTAGAGCGCGATCGCGGTGATGTCGGCGATGCCGGTGGTCGACCAGTTCAGGAAGTACATCCAGCCGGCGACGTAGGCGCCCTTCTCACCGAGGAACTCGCGCGCGTACGACACGAAGGACCCGGAGGACGGGCGGTAGAGGACCAGCTCGCCCAGCGCCCGGACCACGAAGAAGGCGAAGACTCCGCAGACCAGGTAGGCCAGGGCGAGCGCGGGGCCCGCGTTGTGCAGGCGGCCGCCCGCTCCGAGGAACAGGCCGGTGCCGATGGCGCCGCCGATGGCGATCATGTTGACGTGCCGGGGCTTGAGGTCCTTGCTGTATCCGGCGTCGCCCGCGTCCGCGGGCGTCTGGGCCTGCTGCGTGGGGGCAGCGGCCGGGGCCGAATGCACGGCGTCCTTGCTCACGGGTCGTTCCACTCTCTGGTACCGCCGGACCACGAGGGACCGGTTCCTTACAGGGCGGCCCGCGCCGCACGATCATGTCGCGGTACAGACCAAGGCAGCAGCTTCCCAGAGAGATCACCCGATATGCGGTGGTCCACGTCACAGAGCGGGACTTCTCACATGACCTTCGCGGGTTTCACACTCCTGCTGCGACAGCGATACTGCTGCGATGACGACCGAGGCCGGGGACCCCACCCTCACCATCGACGAGCTGGCCGCGCGGTCCGGCGTCACCGTGCGCACGGTGCGCTTCTACGGCACCCGCGGCCTGCTGCCGCCGCCGGAGATCGGCCCGCGCCGGGTCGGCCGGTACGGCCGTGAGCACCTGGCCCGCCTCGCGCTGATCGAGGAACTGCGGCTGCAGGGGATGACCCTGGCGGCGATCGAGCGGTACATCGCCCGGCTCCCGGCCGACCTCACCGCCCAGGACCTCGCCGTGCACCGGGCCGTGGTCTCCTCCTGGGCCCCGGAGACGGTGGAGACGGTCGGCCGCGCCGAACTGGACCGGCGTGCCGGGCGCCGGCTGAGCGAGGAGGACGTACGGCGGCTGACGGCGATGGATGTCCTGGCCGCCGAGGGGGACGACTGGCGGGTGGACGGCGGCATGCTGCGCCTCGCCGTACAGCTCCTGGATCTGCCCTTCTCCCCGGAGGTCATCCTCGCCGCCCGCACCGCCCTGCTCGACCACTCCCGCGCCGCCGCCCGGGAACTCTCCTCCCTCCTGCGCGACGCGGTCCCCGAGCACACCCCGCAGGACGTCCGCACCCTCTCCGCCCACATGCAGCCCCTGGTCGTCCAGGCCCTGCTGACCACGTTCCAGCGCTCGCTGCGGCAGGAGGTGCGGGAGTGGCTCGGGGACGGCGAGGGGCGCCCCCCGGAGGACCGAGCCCCCGAAGAGCGCCCCTCGTGACGGACGTCAGCGGGCGTCCGTGAAGGTCTCCCCCCGTTCCGCCTTCTCCACCAGCAGCGCGGGCGGGAGGAAGCGGTCGCCGTAGCGGTCCGCCAGCTCGCGGGCCCGGGCGACGAAGCCCGGCAGGCCGCCCTCGTAGCCGTTGACGTACTGCAGCACGCCGCCGGTCCAGCCGGGGAAGCCGATGCCGAGGATGGAGCCGATGTTGGCGTCGGCGACCGAGGTCAGGACGCCCTCCTCCAGGAGGCGGACGGTGTCGAGGGCCTCCGAGAAGAGCATGCGTTCCTGCATGTCCCGGAAGGGGATCTCGTGCCCCGGCTCGGTGAAGTGCTCGCGCAGGCCCGGCCAGAGGCCGGCGCGCTTGCCGTCCTCGTAGTCGTAGAAGCCGGCGCCGCCGCTGCGGCCGGGGCGGTCGAACTCGTCGACCAGGCGGTCCACGACCGCGTCGGCGGGGTGCGGGGTCCAGGTGCCGCCCGCCTCCTCCACGGCCCGCCGGGTCTCGGCGCGGATCTTGCGCGGGAGGGTCAGGGTCAGCTCGTCCATGAGGGAGAGGACCTTGGCCGGGTAGCCCGCCTGGGCCGCCGCCTGTTCCACCGAGGCGGGCTCGATGCCCTCACCGACCATCGCGACGCCCTCGTTGATGAAGTGGCCGATCACCCGTGAGGTGAAGAAGCCGCGCGAGTCGTTGACCACGATCGGGGTCTTGTTGATCTGCCGGACCAGGTCGAAGGCGCGGGCCAGCGCCTCGTCCCCGGTGCGCTCGCCCTTGATGATCTCGACCAGCGGCATCTTGTCGACCGGGGAGAAGAAGTGCAGCCCGATGAAGTCGCCCTGGCGCTCGACGCCCTCGGCCAGTGCGGTGATGGGCAGGGTGGAGGTGTTGGAGCAGAGCAGCGCGTCGGGCTCGACGACGGACTGGATCTCCTGGAACACCTTGTGCTTGAGGGAGGTGTCCTCGAAGACCGCCTCGATCACCGCGTCGCAGCCGGCGAGGTCGGCGGCGTCGGCGGCCGGGGTGATCCGGGCCAGCAGGGCGTCGGCCTTCTCCTGGGAGGTGCGGCCCTTGGCGACGGCCTTGGCGCACAGCTTCTCGGAGTAGCCCTTGCCCTTGGCGGCCGCCTCCAGGGAGACGTCCTTGAGGACGACGTCGATACCGGCGCGGGCGCAGGAGTAGGCGATCCCGGCGCCCATCATGCCCGCGCCGAGCACGGCGACCTTGCGGACCTTGCGCGGCTCGACGCCCTTCGGGCGGCTGACGCCGGAGTTGACGGCCTGGAGGTCGAAGAAGAACGCCTGGATCATGTTCTTCGCGGTCTGCCCGGCGGCCAGCTCCACGAAGTAGCGGGCCTCGATGACCTGGGCGGTCTCGAAGTCGACCTGGGCGCCCTCGACGGCGGCGGCCAGGATGTTGCGCGGCGCCGGGTAGGGCGCGCCCGCCGTCTGCTTGCGCAGGGAGGCCGGGAAGGCGGGCAGGTTGGCGGCGAACTTCGGGTTGGCCGGGGTGCCGCCGGGGATCTTGTAGCCGGGCTGGTCCCAGGGCTGCCGGGACTCGGGGTGGGCGTCGATGAAGGCGCGGGCCCGGGCGGTCAGCTCCTCCGGGGTGTCGACCACCTCGTGGACGAGCCCGTTGTCGAGGGCGCGGCGCGGGTTGTACTGGGTGCCCTGGAGGAGCACCTTCAGCAGCGCGTCGGTGATGCCGAGCAGCCGGACGGTACGGGCGACGCCGCCACCGCCGGGCAGCAGGCCGAGGGTGACCTCGGGGCAGCCGATGCGGGAGCCGGGGGCGTCCAGCGCGATGCGGTGGTGGCAGGCGAGGGCGATCTCGAAGCCGCCGCCGAGGGCCGCGCCGTTCATGGCGGCGACCACGGGCACGCCGAGGGTCTCGATGCGGCGCAGGTTCCGCTTGATGGCGAGGCCGCCGTCGAAGAGGTCCTGGGCGGTCTCGGGGGTGACCCGGATCAGGTCGCGCAGGTCGCCGCCCGCGAAGAAGGTCTTCTTGGCCGAGGTGAAGATGACGCCCCGGACGGACTCCTTCTCGGCCTCCAGCCGGTCGGTGATCGCGGCGAGGGACTCGCGGAACGCCTGGTTCATGGTGTTCGCGGACTGGCCGGGGTCGTCCAGGACGAGGGTGACGACACCGGTGTCGTCCTGCTCCCAGCGGATGGTGGTGCTCTCGGTCATGACAGTCGTCTCCGTTGAAGTCGCTTGGTTCCGCTGATTTCCGCTGATTGCGTTGATTCCGCTGGGAGTTCAGACGCGTTCGATGATCGTGGCGATGCCCATGCCGCCGCCGACGCACAGGGTGGCCAGGCCGTACCGCTTGTCCTGGCGCTCCAGTTCGTCCACGAGGGTGCCGAGGATCATCGCGCCGGTGGCGCCGAGGGGGTGGCCGAGCGCGATGGCGCCGCCGTTGACGTTGACCTTGTCCAGGGACAGGCCCATGTCCTTGACGAAGCGCAGGACGACGGCGGCGAACGCCTCGTTGATCTCGACCAGGTCGATGTCGTCGATGGTCAGCCCGGCCTTGGCGAGCGCCTTGCGGGTCGCGGGGGCGGGGCCGGTGAGCATGATGGTGGGCTCGGAGCCGGAGACGGCGGCGGAGACGATCCGGGCGCGCGGGGTGAGGCCGTACCGCTCCCCCACCTCGCGGGAGCCGATGGCGACCAGGGAGGCGCCGTCCACGATGCCGGAGGAGTTGCCCGCGTGGTGGACGTGGTCGATCTTCTCCACCCAGTGGTACTTCTGCAGCGCGACCGCGTCGAACCCGCCGAGTTCGCCGATGTCGGCGAAGGACGGCTTGAGGCCGGCGAGGGAGTCGGCGGTGGTGCCGGGGCGGGGGTGCTCGTCGTGGTCGAGGACGGTCAGGCCCGCGCGGTCCTTCACGGGGACCACCGAGCGCTCGAAGCGGCCCTCCTTCACGGCGTTGGCGGCGCGCTCCTGGGACAGGGCCGCGTACTCGTCCACGTCACGGCGGCTGAAGCCCTCGATGGTGGCGATGAGGTCGGCGCCGATGCCCTGCGGGACGAAGTTGGTGGCGAGGTTGGTCATCGGGTCGTTGAACCAGGCGCCGCCGTCCGAGGCCATCGGCACCCGGGACATCGACTCGACGCCGCCCGCGAGCACCAGGTCCTCCCAGCCCGAGCGGACCTTGGCGGCGGCCGTGTTGACGGCCTCCAGGCCCGAGGCGCAGAAGCGGTTCTCCTGCACACCGGCCACGGTGTCCGGCAGGCCGGCGGCCACGGCGGCGATCCGGGCGATGTCGGAGCCCTGGTCGCCCACGGGGCCGACGACGCCGAGGACGATGTCGTCGATGGCGGCCGGGTCCAGGCCGGGGAAGCGGGCGCGGATCTCCTGGATCAGGCCGACGACCAGGTCGATCGGCTTGGTTCCGTGCAGCGCCCCGTTGGCCTTGCCTCGGCCGCGCGGGGTGCGGATCGCGTCGTACACAAACGCTTCGGTGGTCACTGGTGTGCCTTTCGGGAGGGTGTCAGCCGGTGGCTTGCGGGAGGTCCCAGTCGCGGGCCACGTCCTCGGCGCCGGTGCCGGGCAGGGCGGGGCCGGTGCGGACGCGGGTGGGGGTGGCGGAGAAGCGCGGGGCGGGGGCGGGCTGCACCAGCCCGTCGTGCTCGGTGAAGGTGGCGCGGGCGGCCAGGTGGGGGTGGTGCGGGGCCTCGCGCAGGCTGAGTACGGGGGCCACGCAGGCGTCGCTGCCCTCGAAGCGGGCCGTCCACTCGGCGCGCGTACCGGACTTGAGGCGGGCGGCCACCCGCTCGCGCAGCCCGGGCCAGCGGGCCGGGTCGTGGTGGGCGTCTTCGAGGCCGTCGAGGTCGAGGAGGCGGAGGAACTCGGCGTAGAAGCGGGGTTCGAGGGCGCCGACCGCCATGTACTTGCCGTCGGCGGTCTCGTAGGTGCCGTAGTAGGGGCAGCCGCCGTCGAGGAGGTTGGCGGCGCGGCGGTCCTGCCAGGCGCCCGCGGCGAGCATGCCGTGGATCATGGCGGAGAGGTGGGCGGCGCCGTCCACGATGGCGGCGTCCACCACCTGGCCGGTGCCGGTGGCGCGGGCGTGGTGCAGCGCGGCGAGGACGCCCACGACGAGATAGAGGGAGCCGCCCGCGTAGTCCCCGAGGAGGTTGGCGGGCAGGGCCGGGGGGTCGCCGGGGCGGCCGATCATGCCGAGGGTGCCGGTGACGGCGATGTACGAGGCGTCGTGCCCGGCGCGGTCGGCGAGCGGGCCGTCCTGGCCCCAGCCGGTCATCCGGCCGTAGACCAGGGCGGGGTTGCGGGCGTGGCAGTCGGCGGGGCCGACGCCGAGGCGCTCGGCGACGCCGGGGCGGTAGCCCTCGATGAGGACGTCGGCGCGTTCGGCGAGGTCGAGCACGCGCGCGGGGCCGTCCGGGGCCTTGAGGTCGACGACGACGGAGCGCTTGTTGCGGTTGGTGACGTCCCGGGCGGGGTCGATACCGAGGCCGGGGCCGTCGGGGCGGTCCACCCGGACCACGTCGGCGCCCAGGTCGGCGAGCAGCATCGCGGCGAAGGGGCCGGGACCGATCCCGGCCAGCTCCACCACCCGGACCCCGTCGAGCGGGCCCTGTCCCGGCGTCGTTGCCGTCGTCATGCCGTCCTGCCCCCAAGCGCGTATGACACGAACGATGTAACACCGGTGATGCTAGGAACACCGTCCACCGGGCACAAGACCTGAACGAGCGAGCGCTTAGCGAAGTGCCCCGGTGCGCCCCGTTTCCCCGGGCGCGGGCGCGGGGCGCCCGCCGGGCACCGCACCGGTCACGCTAGCCTCGGCCCCCGGCAGCCGCGCGGGCTGAAGGGGCCGGAACGGGCCGCAGCACGGTCAAGGAGTGTCATGAGCAGGCTGAAATCGACCGACCGTCCCTACGACATCGTGCTGTTCGGCGCCACCGGCTTCGTCGGCGCGCTGACGGCGGAGTATCTCGCCGCGCACGCCCCCGAGGGCCTGCGCTGGGCCGTCGCGGGCCGCGACCCGGCCCGGCTGGAGGCACTGCGCGAGCGGCTGCCCGGCGGCTCGGCCGTCGGGGTGATCCGGGCCGACTCCGCCGAGCCCGCCACCCTGCGGGCCCTGGCGGAACAGGCCCGGGTCGTGGCCTCGACGGTCGGCCCGTACATCACCCACGGCGAGGAACTGGTCGCCGCCTGCGCCGACGCCGGCACGGACTACCTCGACCTCACCGGCGAGCCCGAGTTCGTGGACCTGATGTACGTGCGCCACGACGCCCGCGCCCGCGAGACCGGCGCCCGCCTGGTGCACGCCTGCGGCTTCGACTCCGTACCGCACGACCTCGGCGCCTACTTCACGGTGGCGCGGCTGCCCGAGGGGGTGCCGCTGCGGGTGGACGGGTTCGTCACGGTGGACGCCGCCTTCTCCGGCGGCACGCTCGCCTCCGCGCTGAACCAGTTCGCGCGCGGCGGCCGGATGCTGGCCGCGGCCCGCGACCGCGCCCGGCACGAGCCGCGCCTCATGGACCGCCGCGTCACCGCCCCCACGGGTACGCCCCGCTACGCCGGGGAGATCGGCGCCTGGGCGCTGCCGCTGCCCACCATCGACCCGCAGATCGTGCGCCGCTCCGCGAAGTCGCTGGACCGCTACGGCCCCGACTTCCGCTACCGCCACTACGCCGCGGTCCGGCACCTCCCGGTCGCGGCGGCCGGGGTGGCGGGCATCGGCGCCCTCGCGGTGGCGGCCCAGTTCTCCCCCGTCCGCTCCTGGCTCTCCGGCCGCCTCCAGCCCGGCGAGGGCCCGAGCGCCGAGAAGCGCGCCCGGAGCTGGTTCCGCGTCCGCTTCGTCGGCGAGGGCGGCGGCCGCCGCGTCTTCACCGAGGTCACGGGCGGCGACCCCGGGTACGGCGAGACGGCGAAGATGTTCGCCGAGGCGGCCCTCTCCCTGGCCACGGACCCCCTGCCCGAGCGCTCCGGCCAGCTCACCCCGGCGACCGCGATGGGGGACGCGCTGCTGGAACGGCTGCGGGCGGCGGGGATCGGGTTCCGGGTGGCGTACGAGGAGTCGCGGTGAGCGCTCAGCCCCCGGCCGCCTCCCGCAGGGCGCGGCGGCACAGGGCGTCCGCCCGGCGGGTGGTCTCCGGCAGGCGGTAGCCCGGGGTCAGGGCGAGGGTGTGGGCGAGGGCGGTGTCGAGGGTGACCCGGTGCCCCACCGAGACGTACACCGGCTTGACCCCGCTCCGGGTGCGCAGGGCGGCGCCCACCTCCGCGCCGTCCGCCGCGAGGAGCGGGGCGGAGCTGCCGCGGGCCGGGGCGGGGTCGGCGTGGGTGAAGGTGAAGGGGTTCTTGGCGACGCCCAGCGTGGGCAGGCCGGTCAGGACGCCGAGGTGGCTGGCGAGGCCGAGGCGGCGGGGGTGGGCCAGGCCGTAGCCGTCGCAGACGACCAGGCCGGGCGGGCAGGGCAGGGCGTCGAGGGCCGCGCGTACGGCCGGCAGCTCGCGGAAGGCGAGCAGGCCGGGGACGTAGGGGAAGGCGACCCGGCCCACGGCGGTCGCCTCCGCGACCGTCTGAAGCGTCGCCGCGTCCAGGACGACGGCCGCCGCCGCGACCAGGTCGCGTTCGTCGTCGTAGGCCACGTCGACGCCGGTGACGTGGCCAGTGCCGGGCGGCGGGCCGGTCTCGTCCAGGACGACACGGCCGCGCAGCGCGTCCTGGACCGCGCGGGCCGCGTCCTCGGTGGCGGGCCAGTCCTCGGGAATCCGTACGGAGATCATGGTGGCCATGACGATACGGGGCGCCGGGGTAGGCTCCGGATCATGTTCGTACTGGAGCTGACGTACACCGCCCCGCTCGACGCCGTCGACGCCGCGCTGAGCGCTCATGTGGCCTGGCTGGACGAGCAGTACGACAAGGGGCTGTTCATCGCCTCCGGCCGCAAGAACCCGCGCGACGGCGGGATCGTCCTCGCCGTGGCGGACAGTCGGGCGGAGATCGAGGCGGTCGTCGCGGGCGACCCGTTCGTGACCGCCGGGGTGTGCGCGTACCGCGTCACCGAGTTCACCGCCACGAAGACGGCGCCCGAACTGGCCCGGTACCGGCAGAGCGCGGGCTGAAACCCGCCGCGGCTCACTTCTCCTTGTCCAGCGCGCGCCGCAGCTGCTCCTTGTTCATGTCGGAGCGGCCGTGGATGTTGCGCTGCCGGGCCTCGTTGTAGAGCTGGTCGTAGGTCGGGCCCTGCGAGCCCCTGCCCGAGCGCATCCCGCCGCGCCGCCCGGAGGAGATGTCCTCGGTCGAGCTGCGGCTCGCCGTCTTCGCCTCCCCGGCGCGGGCGCGTTCCTTGTTGACCGTGCGCGCGGCGATCTCCTCGGCCCGGTCCTCGCTCGCGCCGCGCTCCAGCTCGCTGTCCTTGATGTGCTCGTACTGCCGCTCGCGCTTGGGGCTGGAACCGGCTGGCATGGTCGCTCCCTCCGCCGCCCGGCGGGCCCTCTCGCGCCGCCCGGTACGGCCCCGAGTACCCGGATTCGGGACCGTTTCGCACCCCGGAACCGTGACCGACGTCACTCCCGCGGCGTGTGCACGGAACGGATGCTTCCGTCGTCTCTCCCGGTGTCGGGCCGCGACCCGCGCCAGGAGCAAGTGTCCAGCCGTCCGAGGGAGCACAGGCTTTGTCCACCGTGATCGAGGCAATCGTGGAGGCGCGTCTCGTCGCCGCCGCGCCGCGCATGCCGAGCATTCCCGCCGCACTGCACTACGACCGGCGCGACCCGTACGCGGTCCGGATGACCTTCCCCGCGCCGGCCACCCTGGCGGGCGTCGAGGTGTGCTGGACCTTCTCCCGCGAGCTGCTGTCCGCCGGGCTGCACGAGCCGCGGGGCGACGGGGACGTGCGGGTGCGGCCGTACGGCTACGACCGCACGGTGCTGGAGTTCCACGCGCCGGAGGGCACGGCGGTGGTGCATGTGCGCTCCGGTGAGATCCGGCGGTTCCTGCGGGCGGCCGGCGAGCTGGTGCCGGTGGGCCTCGAACACCTGCAGCTCGATCTGGACCAGGGGCTGGCCGAGCTGATGCGGGACGGCGGCTGATCCGGCCCCCGCGCGTGAGCCCGGACCTGTCACGCGTTAATCGCGTTGACAGGCTTCACAGCCGTTCGTAGCGTGTACATCGGTTCTGTTGCCGTCGATAGGAGAAGGACGTTGCTCGTCTGAGGTCTTGAGACATCGCGTTCACACCCGTCTGGGGTGTGCGTGGCGTTCGACCTCGGCGTACGAGCCGTCCCTCAGGCACAGACCCCTTTTTTCTCGGCCCCCCTCTTTCCGGGGCCCAGTGCCTCAAGGCTTCCGGTTTCCGCCCCGCGGTGTCTCGTCAGCTCCCCGACCTGACCGCACCCCGGCAACCGTGAGGCCCGTATGTCATCACCCGCGTCATCGCTCTCCGCCACCTCCCTGACCTTCGCCTGGCCGGACGGCACGCCCGTCCTGGACGGCCTCGACATCGCCTTCGGCCCCGGCCGCACCGGGCTGGTCGGCGCCAACGGCTCGGGCAAGTCCACCCTCCTGAAACTGCTCTCCGGCGAGCTCACCCCCACCGGCGGCACCGTCCGGGTGTCCGGCGACATCGGGCTGCTCCCCCAGAACGTCACCCTCGACACCGCCCTGCGCGTCGACCAGGCCCTCGGCATCGCCGCCAAGCGGGCCGCGCTGCACGCCATCGAGGCGGGCGACGCCGCGGAGGAGCACTTCGAGACCCTCGACGAGGACTGGGACGTGGAGGAGCGCGCCCTGGTCACCCTCGGCGAACTGGGCCTCGGCCACATCGGCCTGGACCGCACGGTCGGCGAGGTCTCCGGGGGCGAGTCGGTGCTGCTCCGGCTGGCCGCGCTGCTGCTGCGCCGCCCCGAGGTCCTGCTGCTGGACGAGCCGACCAACAACCTGGACCTGTACGCCCGGCGCAGGCTGTACGCGGCCGTGGCGGGCTGGCCCGGCGTCCTCGTCGTGGTCAGCCACGACCGCGAACTGCTCGACATGGTCGACCAGATCGCCGACCTGCGCGCCGGCGAGGTCGCCTGGTACGGCGGCAACTACTCCGCCTACGAGGACGCCCTCGCCGTCGAACAGGAGGCGGCCGAGCGGACGGTGCGCGCGGCCGAGGCCGACGTCCGCAAGCAGCGCAGGGAACTCACCGACGCCCACATGAAGCTGGCCCGCCGCAAGCGGTACGGGCAGAAGATGTACGACTCCAAGCGCGAGCCGAAGATCGTGATGGGCGCCCGCAAACGCGCCGCCCAGGAGTCCGCGGGCAAGCACCGCATCATGCACGAGGAACGCCTCGCCGAGGCCAGGGAGCGCCTGGACGAGGCGGTGGAGGCGGTCCGGGACGACGACGAGATCCACGTCGACCTGCCGTACACGGCCGTTCCGCCGGGCAGGCGGGTGCTCACGCTGGAGAAGCTCCGGACGGTCCACGGGCCGCGCGTGGAGGGGCTGTTGGACCTGCGCGGCCCGGAGCGGATCGCGCTCGTCGGCCGCAACGGCGCCGGGAAGACGACCTTGTTGCGGACGATCGCCGGGGAGCTGCCCCCGCTCGGCGGACTGGCCGAGGCGCACGTGCCGCTGCGGTTCCTGCCCCAGCGGCTGGACGTGCTGGACGACGGGGCGACGGTCGCGGAGAACGTGGCCCGGTTCGCGCCCGGCGCCACCCCCAACCGCGTCCGGGCCCGCCTGGCCCGCTTCCTGTTCCGGGGCAAGCGGGCCGACCAGCCGGCCGGCACCCTCTCCGGCGGCGAGCGCTTCCGGGCGGCGCTGGCGGCGCTGCTGCTGGCCGAACCCGCCCCGCAGTTGCTGCTGCTGGACGAGCCGACCAACAACCTGGACATGGCGAGCGTGCGCCAACTCACGTCCGCGCTGGAGTCGTACGAGGGCGCGCTGATCGTCGCCGGGCACGACCTGCCGTTCCTGGACTCCATCGGCATCACCCGCTGGCTGCTGGTCGCGGACGGGGTGCTGAGGGACGCGGCCCGGGAGGAGATCGGCTAGCCGGGGAGGGGGACGGCCGCCCCTTTCGGTGACCCTTACGCCGCCCTTAACCTACGGCTTCGTAACCTACGGACACGTAGGCTACGAAGCCGTAGGTTCACGGCAGCCCCCCACCGGGGTGTTACGTCGCCGTGTATCCCTTTTTCTCACCGCTCGGCCGTTTTCTGGAGTTCCCCTTGACGATCACCTCCCCTCACCTCGGCAGCTCGTCCGCCTGGACCGACGCGCGACTGCTGTTCGCGCTGGAAGAAGTGGTGGAGAAGGAGCTGAACCGGCACCTGAAGGTCGCCAAGGACTGGATGCCGCACGAGTACGTGCCCTGGAGCGACGGCCGCAACTTCCCCGGCCTCTTCGAGGACGGCGAGGCGTGGGGCAAGGAGCAGTCCAAGGTCACCGAGATCGGCCGGGTCGCGCTGGTCGTCAACCTGCTGACCGAGGACAACCTCCCCAGCTACCACCACGAGATCGCCTCGCTCTTCGGCCGCGACGGCGCCTGGGGCACCTGGGTGCACCGCTGGACCGCCGAGGAGGGCCGGCACGGCATCGTGATGCGCGACTACCTGCTGACCTCGCGCGCCGTCGACCCGGACGCGCTGGAGCGGTTCCGGATGTCCCACATGAGCGAGGGCTTCGAGTCCGACAACCGGCACTCGATGCTGCACTCGATCGCCTACGTCGCCTTCCAGGAGCTGGCGACCCGGATCTCGCACCGCAACACCGGCCACCAGTCGGGCGACCCGGTCTGCGACCGCATGCTGGCCCGCATCGCCACCGACGAGAACCTGCACATGGTCTTCTACCGGAACCTGCTGCGTTCGGCGTTCGAGCTCGCGCCCGACCTGACCATGCAGGCGGTCCGCGACGTCGTGGTCGACTTCCGCATGCCGGGCCACGGCATCCCCGGCTTCGAGCGGGCCGCCGCGCAGATGGCCATAGGCGAGGTCTACAACCTCCGTATCCACCACGACGACGTGCTCCAGCCGGTGCTGCGCTTCCTCAAGGTCATGGAGATCGACGGCCTCGGCCCCGACGGCCTGCGGGCGCAGGAGGAGCTGGGCGTGTTCATGGGCGGCCTGGACGCGGAGGCGTCCAAGTTCGACGAGCGGCTCGCGGCCCGCAAGGCGCGCATGGCGGCGCGCGCGGCCGGCTGACGCCGGCCCGCCGTGCGGCCCGCGGTCAGCGGGCCGTGCGGCGCAGGGCGAGCCGTTCGCGTTCCGACAGGCCGCCCCAGACGCCGAAGCGTTCGTCGTGGGCGAGCGCGTGGTCGAGGCAGGCGGGACGGATCTCGCACATCGCGCAGATCCGTTTCGCCTCGCGCACCGAGCTGCCGGGCTCGGGGAAGAAGAAGTCCGCCCCGGTCTGCGCGCACAGGGCCTGGCCCTGCCAGGCGGAATCGGCCGGTGTGATCGTCTCGCTCTGCATGGCAAGGATCGTGCCGGGCGCCGAAAAACGTTTGATCAACGCCGGGTCGACGAGCGCCGCGTGGGCCGTCCCGATGATCCTCCGGCCGGACACGCCCGCGCACGGCGGCGCGCGGGGCGATCCGGCCGGGCCGGTGCCAGACTCGTCGGTGCCAAGGACGGCACGGCCGACGGTCCCCGAGGAGGGCGCATGCTCACCACCCGTTTCCCCTACGGCGCTCCCAACTGGATCGACCTCGGCTCCCCCGATCTGGACGCGAGCCTCGCCTTCTACAGCTCTCTCTTCGGCTGGCGGCCCGAACCCGCGGGCCCGGAGGCCGGCGGCTACGTCCTCCTCCGCCTCGACGGCAGGACGGCCGCCGGCGCGATGGCGCTCGACCCGGACCGCGGCCGGGCGGGCTGGACGGTGTACTTCCGCTGCGCGGACGCGCTCGGCACCGCCGAGGCGGCCGGGGTGGCCCACGGCACGGTGGTGTTCCAGCCGACGGAGGTGCGCGGTCTCGCCCGGGTGGCGGGGCTGAAGGACCCGGCGGGGGCGGCGTTCCGGGTCTGGCAGCCGGACCCGGTCGAGGGGCTGGAGGCGGCGACCGAGCCGGGTGCCCTGTGCTGGGTCGAGCTGCACACCCCGGACGTGGCGGCGAGCGCCGCCTTCTACCACCGGGTGCTCGGGGTGGAGACCTCCGGTGTCTCCTTCCCCGGCGGCACCTACACCTCGCTCTATCCGGCGGGCGCCGGGGAGGACGCCATGTTCGGCGGCGTCGTCACCACGCTGGACGATCCCGCGGACACCGGCCGCCCGCCGCAGTGGCTGCCGTACTTCGGCGCCGCCGACACCGACGCCCTGGTGGCTCGCGCGACGGAGCTGGGCGGCTCGGTACGCATGCCCGCGACCAGCGTGCCCGGTGTGGGCCGCCTGGCCCGCGTCGCCGACCCGCACGGGTACGAGTTCGCGCTGATCAAGGGCGATCCCGCGCAGGAGGCATAGGGAGTCGCCGCCGGAGGGTGAGGGTGTCTAGGCCGAGGCCCGGCGGACGAGGGTCGTGGGGAGGATGACCCCCTCGGCGGCCCCCTCGCGGACGCCTTCGGGGACGCCCTCGGGGCGGTTCGCGGGGGTGCGGTCACCGAGGAGGAGGCGGGCCATCAGGCGGCCCATCTCCTCTATGTCCTGGCGGACCGTGGTGAGCGGGGGGTCGGTCTGTTCCGCGACCGGGGCCATGTCGTCGAAGCCGATCACGGCCACGTCCTCGGGGACACGCCTGCCGTGCGCGCGCAGGACCCGCAGGGCACCCATGGCGGTGAGGTCGTTGGCGGCGAACACGGCGTCGACGTCGGGGCGGCGGGCGAGGAGTTCACGCATGGCGTGTTCGCCGCCCGCCGGGGTGAAGTCGCTCTCCGCGACCAGGGCGGGATCGGCGTCGCCCATCACGTCGCGGTAGCCGTCCAGCCGGTCCACGGCGGAGGTCTGGTCCAGGGCGCCGGTGATGTGCGCGATCCGGGTCCGGCCGAGGCCGACGAGATGCCGTACCGCCGCACGGGCGCCGCCCCGGTTGTCGCTGTCCACGTACACCGCGCCGCCGGTGTCGCCCTCGTCCCAGTCGGGGCGGCCGCCGAAGACGGTGCGGACGCCGGCGTCGCGGATCAGGCCGGGCAGCGGGTCGTCCAGGTGGAGGGAGAAGACGAGGGCGCCGTCCACGTGGCCGCCGGCGAGGTAGCGGGCGACGCGGGCGTGGTCGTCGCGGCCCTCGGTGAGCAGCAGCACCAACTGGTTGTCGTGGGCGGTCAGTTCCTTGCTGATGCCGCGCAGCTGGGCGGCGAAGAAGGGGTCCGCGAAGACGCGGGTGCCGGGTTCCGCGATGACGACGGCGACGGCGTCGTGCCGTTTGGTGACCAGGCTGCGGGCGGCCTGGTTGGGGACGTAGCCGAGTTCGTCGACGGCCCGGCGGACCCGGGTCACGAGTGATTCGCGCACTCCGTCACCGCCGTTGACGACCCGCGAGACGGTGGCGCGCGACACCCCGGCCAGCGCGGCCACCGCCTCCAGCGTGGGACGCGACACTGCCTCGGTCACTTGGGGCTCCTCATCGGCGGCTGTGATCAGGATAGCCGCGGGGCCCCGTGCGCCCGGGGGCCGTGAGGTCAGGGCGACGGCTGGTCCTTGCGGGCCCGGCTGGGCTGCACCCGCTTGGGTTCGCCGGGCATCTTCGGGTACTCCGGCGGGTACGGCAGATCGCCCAGGCCGTGCTCGGCCTCGTCACGGCGGGCCAGGTCCAGCAGGGCGTCCAGGGAGTAGGCGTGGTCGTCCATGTCGGCGTGGACGTCGCCGAGTTCGGCGAAGCGGCGCGGCATGGTGACGATGTCGAAGTCGCCCGGCCGGGCCTCGGCGACCTCGTCCCAGCGCAGCGGCGCGGAGACGGTGGCGTCGGGCCGCGGGCGCACGGAGTAGGCGGAGGCGATGGTGCGGTCGCGGGCGGTCTGGTTGTAGTCCACGAAGATGCGCTCGCCGCGCTCCTCCTTCCACCACTTCACCGTCACGTGCTCGGGCATCCGGCGGGCCAGTTCCCGGCCGACGGCGATGGCCGCGCGCCGGACCTGGGTGAAGGTCCAGCGCGGTTCGATGGGCACGAACACGTGCAGGCCCCGGCCGCCAGAGGTCTTGGGCCAGCCACGCAGCCCGCCGAACTCCTCCAGGACCGCCCGGAGTTCGAAGGCGGCGCGGACGGCGTCCGCGTAGTCGGTGCCGGGCTGCGGGTCGAGGTCGACGCGGAGTTCGTCGGGGTGGTCCACGTCGTCGCGGCGCACCGGCCAGGGGTGGAAGGTGAGGGTGCCGTACTGGGCGGCCCACACGGCGGCGGCCTCCTCGGTGGGGCACATCTCGTCGGCGCTGCGGCCGCTGGGGAAGGTGATGTGGGCGGTGGGAATCCAGTCGGGCATGTTCTTGGGGGCCCGCTTCTGGTAGAACCACTCCCCCTCCAGGCCCTCCGGGTAGCGCTGGAGGGTGGTGGGGCGGTCGCGCAGGGCGCGCAGGATGCCGGGGCCGACGGCGGCGTAGTACTCGGCGATGTCGAGCTTGGTGTAGCCGTGCGCGGGGAAGAACACGCGCTCCGGGTGGGTCAGCCGTACGGTCCGGCCGCCCACCTGCAGTTCCACCGCATCGCCCATGCGGCCACCGTAGGCGTACCCCGCGCGGCCCGCACACCGGGCGGCGGCGGCCGTCGGCGCGCAGAATCGGCGTATGGACCTGCCGGTGATGCCGCCCGTGAAGCCGATGCTCGCCAAGGCGGTGGCGAAGATCCCGCCGGGCATGCACTACGAGGCGAAGTGGGACGGCTTCCGGGCGATCGTGTTCCGCGACGGCGACGAGGTCGAGCTGGGCAGCCGCACGGGCAAGCCGCTGACCAGGTACTTTCCCGAGCTGGTGGCGGCGCTGAAGGAGCGGCTGCCCGAGCGGTGCGTGGTGGACGGGGAGATCGTGATCGCGCGGGACGGCCATCTGGACTTCGACGCGCTGACCGAGCGCATCCATCCGGCGGACTCCCGGGTGCGGACGCTGGCCGAGCGGACCCCGGCGTCCTTCGTCGCCTTCGACCTGCTGGCGCTGGACGACCACGCCCTGCTGGACGTTCCCCTGACCGACCGGCGGGCGCTGCTGGACCGGGCGCTGGCCGGGGTGACGGCGCCGGTGCATCTGGCGCCCGCGACGACGGACGCGGACGAGGCGCGGCGCTGGTTCGAGCAGTACGAGGGCGCCGGTCTGGACGGTGTGGTCGCCAAGCCGCTGACCGTGCCCTATCTGCAGGACGAGCGGGCCATGTTCAAGGTCAAGCACGAGCGGACGGCGGACGTGGTGGTCGCCGGGTACCGCCTGCACAAGAGCGGCCCGGTGGTGGGCTCGCTGCTGCTCGGGCTGTACGACGACGAGGGCGCGCTCCAGCACGTGGGCGTGGCGGCCGCGTTCACGATGAAGCGGCGCGCGGAGCTGGTCCAGGAGCTGGCACCGCTCAGGATGGACGACGTGAGCGGGCATCCGTGGGCCCGCTGGGCGGAGGAGTCGGCCCACGAGACGGCCCGGCTGCCGGGGGCGCCGAGCCGCTGGTCGGGCAAGAAGGACCTGTCCTGGGTGCCGCTGCGCCCCGAGCGGGTCGCGGAGGTGGCCTACGACCACATGGAGAACGGCCGCCGCTTCCGGCACACCGCCCGTTTCCGCCGCTGGCGCCCGGACCGCACGCCCGACAGCTGTACGTTCGCCCAGCTGGAGGAGCCGGTGCGCTACGACCTGGCGGAGATCCTGGGCGGCGCGCCGGAGCGTTGAGCCGTGCTCAGCCGCCCAGGTGGTCCAGCGCCCCGCTCGCGCGGGCCACGAGTCCGTCGGCACCGCACGCCTGGGCGAGGTCGCGGCCGCGGGTGAGTTCGGCGCGGGAGCGGGCGAGGATGCCGTGCTCGACGCGGGCGGCGGCGTGCTCGTACTGGCAGGGCGACGCCTCCAGATAGGCGACGGCCTTGGCGGCGAGGCGTTCGGCGCCCGTGCCGCTCTCCAGGGCGGCGGCGCAGCGCAGGGCCTCTCCTATGGCGGTGTCGGTGCCGAACCGCTCGGCCTGGCGGCGGGCGTCGGTGAGGAGCGTGCGGGCCCGCTCCGGGTCCTGCGGGGCGAGGGCGCGGGCCAGATCGACGGCCCACGGGGCGAGCACCGGGTTGTGGCCGCCGCGGGAGGCCGCGGCCTTCTCGGCGGCCTCCAGTTCGTTGATGCCCTCCTCGGTGCGGCCCACGGCGAGCAGCAGCCGGCCGCGTACGGAGCGGATGTCGGGCAGCACGATGGTGGACGGGTAGGGCGGGGCGAAGCCGTACTGCTCGGCGACGGTCCATGCCTGGGCGAAGTGGCCGCGGGCGAGCAGGGTGTCGACCAGCCCGCAGGTCGCCGACCAGTACAGCGGCAGGCCCCGGCCGACGCGTTCGGCCAGCCGGAGCGCCTCGCGCAGCGCGGTCTCGGCGTCCTGGAGCTTGCCCTGACGGCGGTAGGCGAGGCCGAGGTAGGCGTGGGCCAGGGAGAGGTGGCCGCCGTGCCAGCCGGCGCGGGTGTAGGCGCGCAGGGCCTCGGAGAAGAGGCTCTCGGCGCGGTCGAGCCGGTCGGTGTGGGCGTAGGCGCTGCCGAGCATCATCAGCAGCTCCACGCCCCACTCGTCGTCGGTCCAGCCGAGGCCGGGTGCGAGGCGGCCGTTGACCAGGGCGCGGTCGCACAGTTCGACGACCTGCTCGGCGTTCTCGCCGTGGGTCATGGCGTCGAAGCCGCGCAGGATGAGCAGGGCGCGCTCGGAGTTGTCGCGGCCGGTGCAGGTCGCGGCGAGTTCGGCCAGGCGCCGGGAGCGTTCCGGGGACACGGTCTCGCCGTGGACGGCCTCCCAGGTGAACTGCACGGCCTGGAGCCGCATCCGCACCGGGCCGGGCGCGTGCCGGTCCGCCTCGGCCTCGACGGTGCGGACGGCCTCCTCCAGCTGGTCGTTGTGGAGCAGGGCCTGGGAGAGCCGGATGGAGGCGTCGACACGCTGGGCGCTGTCGAGTCCGGGGGCGGCGAGCGCGTCCCGCAGGTGCTCGATGGTGAGCGCGGGCGCCGACAGCAGCCTGGCGCGGCCCAGTTCGTACAGCACCTGGGCCCGTACATGCGGCAACGGCGGTTCTTCCAGGGCGCGTTCGAGGCACCCGCAGGCGGCGTCCGGGGCGCCGACGGCGAGGTGTTCGCGGGCCGCCTCGCGCAGCTGCTCGACGAGGCCCGCGTCGCCCTCGGGGTGCACCTTCAGCAGGTGGCGGGCGGCCTCGGCGGCGCTGCGCCCGGTCTCGGTGACGATGTTCGCGGCGATGCCGTGCATGGCCGTGCGCATGGCGTCCGTGATGGAGTCGTAGACGGCGGAGGCGATCAGCGGGTGCACGAACTCCACCGCGATGTCCTGCGGTTGGGGCGCGGCCGGGTCCGGGGCGACCTCGGCGAGGATTCGGGCGCCGCAGAGCAGCTCGGCGCAGCGCGCGGCGGAGTCGGCGTCCATGTTGGCGAGCCTGGCGACGAGGCCGACCGGGCTGCCGGTGCCGAGGATGGCGGCGGCCCAGGCGAACTGGGTCGGCTCGATGCCGAGTTCGCGCAGCCGGTCGACGAGTCCGCCGCCGCGTGCGGAGCGGTTGAGGTCGCGCAGTTCGGCGGCGCGGTCCTCGACGGGCTGGAGTTCGCGGTCGCGGACCTTGGCGAGGAGTTCCACCGTGTCGTAGGCGTTGCCGCCGGTGACGGCCCACACCTCGCGGCAGAACGGGTCGTCGGCCTGCGGGCCGACGGTGGCGCGGGTGAGCCCGGCCGTGGCCTGCGGGGTGAGCGCGCTGAGGTTGCTGACGGGGCGTCCGGCGGCGGCGATCTCGTCGAGGAGGCGGACGCTGTCGCCGTCCGCCTCTCCGGGCCTGCGGGCGACCACGACGAGCACGGGCAGGTCGGCCAGGCGCCGGGCGAGGGCGGCGAGCCAGCGCAGCGTCTCCAGGTCGGCCCAGTGGGCGTCGTCGACGAGGAGGACCAGGGGCCAGTCGCGGGAGACGAGGCGGCTCACCACGGAGACGAGTCCGTCGCAGACGTAACTCGGGTCGGGGCTGCCCTCGCCGGGCTCCACTATGCCGAGGGCGGGGCCGGAGATGTCGTACCAGGCGCCGAGGTACTCGCGGGCCTCGTCCGGGGTCAGGGCGGCGAGCGCGGGCTGGAGGAGCTGCCTCAGGACGTGGAACGGTACGGACCTCAGGGTCTCGCCCGCGCGGGCCGACCAGACCACGCAGCCGCGCCGTTCGGCGATGCGGCGTATCTCGGCGAGCAGCGCGGTCTTGCCGAGGCCGGCCTCGCCCCGGAAGAGCAGGAGGCTGCCGGCGGAGGTCCGGTCGGCGCACAGCAGCTCGATCGCCTCGGTGACGGTGGCGATCTCCGCGTCCCGCTCCCACAGGTATCCCGAGGGGGCCGCCTGCGGCCGTCCCTCCGTCATCCCGGTACCTCCACAGGTCGTCCGAACGACGTACGAAACACGAGCGTAGTCGCCTCCGGGGCCCGTCGGCGGCCGCTCGGGGCACGCGGTGCCCCGCGGGGTGAGCGGCTTCGCGGCCGGGCTGACGAACACCCCGCCCGACCGGCCGGTTTGTGCTGCGCCCCTCGTCAACTCGGTTCCGGACGTCCTTTATTGACCAGGAATCAGATAAACCTGTGAATCGGCGGGACTTCGCGGGAGGGGTCCGCGGGTGCCCGGAGGCGGACGCTCTCATCCGGCTTTCACCGATGCCTCATACGGTATGCCCATGACGCAGGTGACTCCTCCCGGCTGGTATCCCGACCCCGGACAGACGCACGACGCCCCGCCCACCGAGCGGTGGTGGGACGGCACCGCCTGGACGGCCCAGGTCCGTCCCGCCGGGGCGGACCCCGCCGGGGCCGCGCCGGACGCCCCGCGGGCCCAGCCCGCTCCCCCGGCGTACGGCGGCCCGCCGGCCTACCCGCCGCACGCCTACCCGGGGTATCCGGGGCATCCGGGATACCCGGCCAAGCCGCCGGCGGGCTCCCGGCGCGGTCTGCGCACCGGGATAGCCGTCGCGGCGGCGGCCGCGGTGCTGGCGTGCACAGGGGTCGGCGTCTACGCGCTGGCCCAGGACTCCGGCGGGGGCGACCGCGCCGACGCGCGGCCCGGACAGGGGCAGGGTCAGGAGCCCCGCCAGGACGGGCCCGGCGGCCGGGGCCCGCGGGAGTCGCCCTCCCCGGAGCGGTCCGCGGCGCCCAAGGTGCGCGGCGGCGGCACGGTGCGGGACCCGGTCAACGGGATCAGCGTGCCGGTGCCCGAGGGGTGGACCGGCCAGGCGTTCGCCATCGGCGCGCAGGTGACCTCGGACAAGTCCTACGCGTGCCCCGGCGACCCGTCCAAGACCTGCACGGCGGGCGGCGCGTACAGCGCGCCCGCCCTCGCGCTGGGCACGCGCGGCACGACGGCCGAGGAGGTCGCCAAGGCCGACGTCGCGGCCAACGCCGAGGAGTCCTACGGCGGCAAGTCGTACGGCGCCGTCACCTCGCACCGGGAACTGGCCGCGCGGGCGGTGACGGTGGCCGGGCAGAAGGGCTATCTGGTGCGCTGGAAGGCGGTCACCAGCAAGGGCGCGGACGGCTATGTGGAGTCGGCCGCGTTCCCCTCGCCCGCCGACCCGAGCCGCATCCTGGTGGTGCGGTTCGGCCTGGACGTGGGTCAGTCCACGGCCGTGATGGACGAGATCCTCAAGGGCATCAAGGTGTCGGCCGGCGGTGGCGCCGGGCAGGACGTCTGACGCCGGTCCCGTGATGCTCACGGGCCGGGCGGGGCCCCCTCCGCTCAAGGGGAGCCCCGCCCGGCCGGCGTCCGCGCCGCCCCCGTCCCCACGGTGCGGCGCTGCCAGGTCACCGTTCAGTCATCCCGTGAACGGCGGCCTGGTGTCGGAGCCGGCCTGGTCGGCCGGGTTCTGCGAAAGACCGAGGGCGGGAAGCACGACGGCCTCCACGAACCGGACCAGGTAGCCGGAGTCGGCGTACTGTCCGCACAGCACGGGGCGCACGCGCAGGACGCCGAACATCATCGCCGGCACGAACTCCAGCGCCGGGTGGCCGGCCGGGATCTCGCCCCGCGCCACGGCCCGCTCCAGCATCTCCTGGAGCGCGGCGATCTCCGGGTGGACCAGCGCCTCGCGCAGCGCCTCCGCCAGTTCCCGGTCGTCGGTGACGGCGTGCCCGAGGGACTGCAGCAGGCGGGTGTCCTTGCCCGACCAGTCCCCCGCCGCCTGAGCCGCCTGCCGCAGATCATCCGTGAGGGAGCCGGTGTCGATCCCGGCGAACCGGACGCGGCGGCTGGCGCGCAGCGCGGCGGCGACGAACTGGGGTTTGGTCTTCCACTGCCGGTAGAGCGTGGACTTGCTGCACCGGGTGCTGGCGGCGACGCCCTCCATGGTGACGGACTCGTACCCGCACCGGCGGATCTGGTCGAGCACGGCGTCGAAGAACTCCTGCTCACGCTCCGGCGTGAGCTTGGAGCGGCGCGAGGCGGCGACCGTCTCCGGTCCGTCCGCGGCCTGCGACGTCATCCTTGACTTCCCCTCACTCATCGGGCTCACCCGCCTGCGCGGGCCGTCCGATCCCAGTGTGTCGCACTGTACCGATACGGAAGTGTACCGGTACTCGACCGTATCGGTACACTGGCGTATCGGTACGGAGACGTATCGCTGGGTTCGGAAGCCGTCCGGGCCCGGCACGCACCACCATGAACAAAGGGGGCCGGGGCATGAACGCCCGATCCGAGCCCGCCGAAGCGCGACCGGACACACCGCCCCGGCCACCGCTCCTGCGGGAGTTCCTGCTCGTCGCGGGGCTCTTCCTGGTCTACAAGACCGGGCGGCGGCTCGCCGACGGCCACACCTCGGACGCCTTCCACGACGCCCGGCGGGTGTGGCACCTGGAGCGGGCCTTCCACCTGCCCGCCGAGACCGGCGTGCAGTCGGCGCTGCTGCGCGGGGACGGCCTGGTCCACCTGGCGAACACCTACTACGCGACCGTCCACTTCCCGGCCACCGTCGCCTTCCTGATCTGGCTGTACCTGCGCCGCCCGGCCCACTACGTGTGGGCGCGCCGGGTGCTGGCACTGGTGACGAGCGCGGCGCTGGTGCTGGCCTTCGTCTTCCCGCTGGCCCCGCCGAGGATGCTGAGCGGCACCGGCCTGCTGGACACGGCCCGGATCTACGGGCCCTCGGTGTACGGGCCGCCCGCGCGGGACCACCTCTCCAACCAGTTCGCGGCGATGCCCTCGCTGCACTTCGGCTGGGCGCTGATGGTGGCCGTCGGACTGATCGCGGCGACCGGGTCGCGCCTGCGCTGGCTGTGGCTGCTGCACCCGCTGATCACCCTGGCGGTGATCGTGGGCACGGCGAACCACTACTGGCTGGACTCCATCGTGGCGACCGCCCTGCTGGTGACCGCACTCGCCGTCGTCCACTCCCCGCACCGCGACGCGGGCCCCCGGGACGCGGGCTTCACCGCTCCCGGTCCCCGCCTCCTGGCCGGGGACACCACGCTCGCGGGAGCGGCCCGATGAACGGCGCGATGCTGGTCGCCATCGGACTGTCCCTGATATCGGCCGTCGCCTACGCCTCGGCCGCCGTGGCGCAGGCCGGTCTCGCTTCCCGCGACCTGGGCGCGGGCCTGCCGCGACTGCTGCGCAGCGGCGCCTGGTGGTCGGCGGTCGGCCTGAACGTGGCCGGCGCGCTGCTGCATGTCGTGGCCCTGCGGTACGGGCCGCTCACCGTGGTCCAGCCGCTGGGCGCGCTCACCCTGGTCGCGGCGGTGCCTCTCGGGGCGCGGGCGGCCGGGCGCCGGGTGACCGCGCTGGAGTGGCGTGGCACGGCGCTGACGCTGCTCGGCCTCGGCGCGCTGCTGACGGCGGCCTCCGGGCCGGCGCCCGAGCGGTCGCTGAGCCTGCCGTCGGCCCTGGCGGTCGCCGCCACGACGACCGCCGTGATCGGCACCCTGAGCCGGCCCGGCGTCCGGCCGGGGCTCAGGCACGCGACCGCTTCCGGGTTCGCCTCGGGAGTCGCCTCCGCGCTGACCCAGACCGCGACCGTGGCCGCCACCGACCACTCCGGACCGGTCCTGAGCCCGCTGGTGATCGTGGTCGCGGTGCTGGTGGCCGCCTTCGCCACCGGCGGACTGCTGCTGTCGCAGACCGCGTACCGGGGCGGGCTCGGCGCACCGCTCGCGGTGGTCACCCTGGCCAATCCGCTGGCCGCCTCGGTCATCGGCCTGACCCTGCTGGGACAGGACCTGGGCGGCGGCGCCGTCGGCATCCTGCCGGCACTGGCCGGAGCGGCCCTCGCGGCCCGGGGCGTGGTGCTGCTGACCCGCGCCACCCCGGCCGCGGCCCCCGTACCCCCGCCCGCTCCGGGGCCGGACGACGACGAGCATCCCGTGGCGGCGGTGCTGGCGCTGGAGCCCGGTACGGCGACCGCGGAGCCGAGGCTGACGCGGAGGCGGTCGAGGCCGCGTCGGCTGACGCGGCTCTAGAGGCACTCCTCGGGCACCCGGAAGGGCGGCCGGCGCTCCACGCGCCCGCCGCCCTTTTCCGCGCCTGATGCCGGGGTGCCGGTCAGCCCAGGCCGCGCGCGTCCTGCTTCAGCGCGGTGTCCACGGTGAGCGCCGTGGCGACGACGAGGCTCAGCAGCGGCTCGGGCAGCGGGCGGTGGATCTGCAGGACGTAGTTGTCCGCCGTGGTGAACAGCGTCTTGGCCAGTCCTTCCCAGGTCTTGGTGATCCGGGCGATCTCGGTGCCCTCGTGGTCCACGATGGCGAAGTTCCAGGCCCGCCAGTTCTCCGCCTTGATCGCGCCGACCTGCCGGCCGTCCACGTTCATGGCGAAGTTGATCTTGCCGATCATGTTCTGCTGGACGATCTCACCGACCTGGGACCCGTCCGGACGGGCCACCAGGACCCGCGACTTGAAGATCTTCGCGGGCCGGGTGAGCAGCAGCTGCGGCTGCCCCTGGGCGTCCCGGATCTCCAGCCGGTGCGTGAGGTACTGGTCCAGGCTGGAGACGAAGCGCAGGATCTTGCGCAGCAGGCCCTGCCCGACCTGGACCACGGAACCGAGGTCACGGCCGTTCTGGTCCATGACCTTGTACTCGTTGGTCAGCTCGATCAGCTTGGCCTTCTGGTTCACCACCAGGACCGGCTCGGTGAACAGGGTGCCGCCCGGCGTCGGGTCCGCACCGTTCGCGTCGGGGTACGAGCCCGCGGGGATGTTCGATTGCGTGGTCACCGGGGCACCTTACCGTGGCTTGATCCGTACCTGACCATTCTGTTCCGGGAATCCGATATTCCGGTTGGGCTCCTCCTTCAGGAGGGCCTGGGTCAGCTCCTCGATGAGGGCCCGGCGCTCCTTCTCGCGGCGCACCCGGGACTGGGCGAGTTCGTGCTCGGCGGCCTCCCGCTCGTCGGTGGTCCGCGCCCGCAGCGTGGCCAGTTCGGCCCGCCGCAGCTCCCGCGCCCGCTCCTCCTCCGCCCGGCGGTCGGCCTCCCGCTCGCGCCGGGCGCCCTCCAGGTGGTCGTGCAGTGCCACGTCGTAGGCGCTGACCCCGGCCATGAACTTCACCAGGACCGGCAGGGAGTCGAAGACCAGCAGGAGCAGATGGAGCACGATGGCGAAATAACACGGGTAGAACGCGCTCGTCATCACCGCCCAGAGGGCCTCGGCACGGTCGAGCAGACCGGTGTCGCGCAGGTCCGCCGCCTTGGCAGCGCGTTCGGCCCGCGCGGCCGCCATCACCTTGTCCTTGTAGTCCTCGGTGGACTGCTTCATCCGGTCGTCGAGGGTGCCGATCCGGTTCCGCAGGGCCGTCGCCTTGTCGCGTTCTGACTGGATCTTGTTGGCGGAGGAGTACGCGGCGGCCTGCCTGCGCGCGATCACGCACTGCTCGGTGACGTCCCAGCCTCCGGCCACCCGCTTGTAGTTCTTCCTCCCGCACAGGTCGTTGGAGGTGGAGCCGAGCTCGGCCTGCCGCTTGTCGACCTCGTCGATGTGCGTGGTGAGCTTGCTCAACTGGCTCTTGACGGCGTCGGTCTGCTTCCTGAGCGCCACCGGGGCTCCGCGCACTCCGAGCTGGAACTCCTCGCAGCCGGAGCGGTCCTCGGCGGTCGTGCCGTCGACCGGATTGCACGCCAGCAGACGGCCGTAGTACGCCTGGACCGCTTGCTTGCGGCCCTCGGTCAGGTACTTGTCCATCTCGGGGGCGAACACCTGGAACAACAGGGGCTCGGCCAGGGCCAGTCCGATCAGCACCGACAGCAACAGGCGTGGCAGGAGCGCCCGGTTGCGGGCCCGGCCGATCTTGCCGTGCGTGCTGGAGACCAGCCAGCTGTCCACGAGGTAGACGAAGGCGGTCCACACCGCTCCGGCCGCCACCATGGCCCACACCGAGGCCCCTTGCAGCAGCGCGTCCAGGGCGACGGCCGCCGAGATCCCGCCCAGCAGGGCGGTGGCCAGCACGATGCCGCCGTAGCGGGTGTAGACGGGACGCTCGGACGGCACGGTGTCAAGGACCGGCTCGTACACGCCTATGCCGGAGCGGAGGAGACGGCCCCGGCGGCGGGGGGCGCGGGCGCGGTGATCAGTCGCCATATTCCTCCCTCCCCACGGGACCGACGTCGTACGGGTTCTGCTCGTCGTCCTCGTACCGCTCGCCGTCGCCGGAGGCCGGCGCGCCCGTGCTCGCGGAGCCGGAACGGGGTGCGTCCGCGCTGCCGGCGGCCCCGGTGGCGCCGGAGGTCGGCTCGCCCGCCTCGACCTCCGTGCGGATGTCGTCGTGGCCGCTGTCGAGGGTGCCGCCGAGCAGCTCCTCCAGCAGGCGCTGCATGTCGATGGGCATCGTCGCGGTGTGGCCCTCCTGGACGAGCCTCTTGTACAGCTCGAACTTCATCTCCTGGCGCCGGTCGGCCCGTTGCCGGTCGTCGCGCTCCTTGCGCAGTGCGTCCTCCCGGCGCTGACCGTCGCGGTGCCGGCGCTCCTCCCGGCCGGCCTCCAGCTCGCGCAGCTTCTCCTGGTGCTCCAGCTCCCAGCGGCGATCGGCCCGCTCGGCCTCGATGCGCAGGTCCTCGCGCAGGAACGTGTCCAGCTTCTCCTGCAGCGCCCGCTGGGTCTCGTCCCGGCGCTCCTGGGCCTCCCGTACATCGCGTTCGGCGCTGCCCAGCCGGTCGGCGAGCTGCTCGGCCGTGAGTTCCTTGCGCCGGTAGGCCCGCCACAGGGCGAAGCGGGAACCGAGCCGCTCCTCCTGGCCGGCGTCGAGCGACTCCTGCTCGCGTTCGTAGGCGGCCCGCTGCTCCGCGAGGTTCAGCTCGGCCTCCTGCTCACGCTGCCGCATCTGCTCCTCGTGCTGCTGCTTCAGCGCCACGAGCTGCTGCTGGTACTCCTGTTCCCGCTTGGCACGCTCCTGGGCGACCGCCTGCTCCACCGCGTCCCGCTCCTGCTGGAGCCTCAACTCCATGAGTCGCTGCCGCAGTTCGCTGAGCTGGCCCGGAGTGAGCAGGTCGACGCTGACCAGTTCGACGGCCATGCCCGGCAGGCGGGGCGGCTGGGCGACGGCGAAGGCGGTGACGTTGACGCCGATCCGCTTGGCGGCCTCGGCGAGCTGCGCGTCCCCCTGGGGCACGTACTCGTCGGCGAGCGCCGGACACCCCTGGAGGTAGGAGACGAGGGCTTCGGAGGCGTCGGACGGGCCGCCCTCGCGCATCAGCTCCTCGGCGTCCTCGACCGTGCAGCGGAAGCGGACCCGCACGGCGCAGTCGGCGCCGTCGCCCGAGGGCACCGTGACCATGGACTCCACCGGGACGTCGCGCCGCTGGTCCACGACGGTCACCGAGGTGGCCCGTACCGCGGTCTCGGAGCGCGGGTCGACGTCGCCGTGGTTCTGGACCCAGTTCTCCCCCACCCGGTACACGGCGATCTGGTGCGGTTCCAGCAGGGGCAGCTCCGAGCGCTCGCGCCGGGCGGTGCCCATGCCGCGCCAGCCACGGGCGGCGGGTGGTTCGAGGGTCCGGGCCGAGACGACCGGATACGGCGCGCGCGGGGCCTCGCTCATGTCAACACCCTTCATCACAGCGGAGTTCGTCCAGCAGGGCGCCGATCGCGTCCTGCGGCTTCTTGTTCCTGGTGAGCCTTCTCAGGTCCGCGCAGAGTGCGCACCGTTCCTTCGGGTCGGTCACCCGCTCGTACAGTCCACGGCCGAGGGCGCGGCCCATGTCCACGGTCTCTTCGGTGAGCGACGGCAGTGCGCCGAGGTGGTCGGCGAACGCCTTCAGGGCCATGGCGCGCAGCGGCCAGTAGCGAAAGGCCCTGGCCCACAGGTCCAGCAGCGCGCCCCCGCCCTCGGGGTGCCGCACGAAGCGGCGCAGGGCGACGGGGCGGCCGGACGCGTCCCTGATGGCGAGGATCGTCACCACGACCTGGTAGGTCAGCGACCTCATCGGCGAGCGGCCGGCCCTGGCCGGGAGCCGGTCCAGCCGGTAGGTGAGCAGACCCAGCACCCGCGACGTGTCCTCGTCGTGGTGGACGAGCAGGGCGAAGTGGTTCGCCAGCGCGGCGGCGGCCAGGCCCTGGCCCTTCTCGTTGGCGATCAGGTGCCACAGCCACTTCACGGCGTCCGAGGGGAAGCGCACCCCGAGCCAGCCGCTGAAGGCCAGCGCCGCGGTGCCGCGCAGCTCGGGCGAGGCGGAGCGGGCCCAGTCGCGGGCGATGTCGAGGGCCACGGTGTCGAGGCCCAGGTCGCTCTGGCACATGTACCAGAGCACGTAGACGGCCATGGACTGCCCGCGCTGCCCGGCGTGCCCCTGCGCCCAGGGCATCAGGTACTTGCCGACCACCTCCTCGAAGTCCTTGGTGGCGAGCATCGCCAGGCCGGCGGCCAGAGACACCTCGAACTCGTCACCGGCGAGCGTGCCGGGACGGCACGGGGCGTCCGGCTCGTTCAGCACGGCGCCGAGCCACTTCCGCACCCCCTCCCAGAAGTCGCGGTCGAAGAGGCCGCACAGCACGATGAACACCCAGCGGCGGTGCGAGGGGGTGGCGAACTCCACGACCTCGCGGACGACCGCGCCCATGGGCACCTGGCGCAGCGCCAGCAGTTCGATGTCGAGCATGGCCCGCCGGCGGCCGAACAGCGCGGACTCCGCCCCGCCGTCCCGCTTCGCGGCGAGGTCGTTGCCCTTCTGCGCGGCGCCCGAGGCGAGCGAGTGGGAGAAGGCGTTGGCCTTGCCCCCGCCCGCCGTTCCCTGGGCGAACTGCCGGCCCACATGGGAGTCGAGCAGGGCGAACAGCTCCTCGCAGGACCTGATGCCGTTGCCCGCGGCGAACGCCACCGTGGTGACCTGGAGGACCTCCCGCATGGTGCGCCCGGGCGCGAGGAACCAGCGCTGCACGGTGTCGTAGGTGCCGGTGTCGTAGTCGTTCCACACCTCCTCCGGAGCGCCGCCCTCGCAGATGCCGTCGGCCACCTCCGCGGCCTTGGCCACGGGGCAGTTGGGCCGGATCAGCTTGACCGCCTCGGCGATCGTCTCCTCCGGTACCCCGCCGAGCCGGAGCCGGAGCCGCAGCACCTGTTCGGCCGAGGGCGCGCTCCAGGCCACGTGGCTGACGGAGGTGGGCAGTACGCGTTCCCTGCGCGGCCGGGTGGTGACGACGAGGTGGGCCCGGCTGGCGTGCACGCGCTCCTGCACGCGGCGCCAGGCGAAGTCCGCCTGGGTCTCGTTGAGGGAGCCGTCCTGGACGCGGTCGAGGACGACATAGCCCTTTCCGGCGTGGAACTCGCGTTCCGCGAGCTGGTCGAGGGTGATGTCGGGGGACAGCACGATCACCCGGCCGCCTCCGTCCATGGCCTTCTTCAGCAGGGCCACCGCGCCCGAACGCCGCCCGGTGCCGGACTCGCCGATGAGCGTCACCACGTGGTCGGCGCGGAGGGCGGCGAGCGCCTCCGCGAACGCGTCGGGCTCGGCGAAGCGTTCGAGCAGGAGGGCGACCTCCTCCTGCCGCATGGGTCCGGTCGCCCGGCCCCGGGGGGCCGGGGCGAAGCCCGCGATCCCGGTCACGCCGCCGGGGCCCGTGCCGCCGTACATGTTCTGGTTGACGGTGGTGTTGTAGGTGTTGTGGAGCGCGGACACCTGCTCGTCCGCCTTGGCGGACGCGGGCCGGCCTTCCTGGCCGGCGGGCGGCGGGCCTTCCGGGGAGCGGATGGGTTCACCGCCGGGTGCCTCGGGAGTGCCGGACCGGGCGGGCCGCTCGCCGGACTCCGGGGTTCCCGGCTCGCCCGGCGTCCCGCCCGTCTCCCGCGTCCCGGTGGTGACGGAATTCCCGGCGTCCGGGCCTTGGCCGCGTACCGGGCTCGCGGATTCCTTTTCCGCCAGCTCCGGGCCTTTATCGGCGTCGGGGACATTCTCCGTCACCGGTTTTTCCCACGCTCCGGACGCGGACGGTATGGGGCGGTTCACTTCGCCCTCCCGGCCGGTGTCTTGCGGCGGGTTCCCGGGGAGCGGGGTGTCGCCGTTCATGCGCGGTACTCATTCACGATGCCGATGACGGGACCGTGCACCGGCGCTTCGAAAACCAGTTCTGCCTTCTGGTCGCGAACGGACGTCCGCGCGGGGGTGTCCGGCCGCTCCGGAACGGTGGGCGCGGCGGGCAGCGCGGGAGCCACCGGGGGCCCGTCGCCCTCCAGGGACGCGATCGCGTGGACGTCGCCGCCCGGCACCCTGATCCACACCGCGTCGTCGAACTCCTTCGTCCGCACCCTGGCCTCGCGGAACTCCTCCGCCCGCAGCGTCGTGTACGCACCGCCGATCACGGTGTGGAAGACCTCGCGGGAGACGGCCACGGCCAGCACGGCCGACGGGCTGAGCCGCAGCGCCTCCCGCAGCGGCCCGCAGTCGAGGATGCGGGCGGTCTCGACCGCGCCGTGGTCGGAGAAGCCGCCGCGCGCCGGGACGGCCACACCGTGGTGGATCGCGGCCCGCAGCCGGAGCCGGGCGGCGGCCTCGCGGCCGTCGTTGACCTCGCGCAGCCCGGAGTCGAGATGGCGGACGAAGTCGTCCACCAGGAGCGGCTCGGACTCGTCGGCGCCCAGCACGCTGAACGCGGAGTCGCCCGCGAACTGCGTCTGCCACCGTTCCCGCTCGAAGCCGACCTCGGTGGCGGCCTGGGTGAGCACGTGGTCGATGGCGTCCTGCATCCAGTGCTGACGCCGGGGATGGCTCCGCCCGTATCCTTCCGCGTCCACGGAGAACAGAGAGCGCCGCGCGAATCCCTTCATTCGATTCATGTTCTATTCCTTCGGAATCGTGATCGAATCCCGCGCGCCGGAACGCGTCGATCTGGATGGGACAAGCAGCATTACAGTGCCGCCCGCCGACGGATGCCCCTGTTGCGAAAACGAGACAGAAACAACCCTGGTCCGCTGTTGTTTCGACAGCACGGGAATACGTGGTATCAGTCGGCGCGCGGCCGAACCCCGTAGAAATACGGGATGCGCGGCGCTTTCCCGGAACCCGTCGAATTAGGTGGTCGCCCGCGCCCCGGCGCGCGTTACTGGTCGCACCCCGGCTCGGGGCTCGCGCGTTACCGAGGAGACGGCATGACGCACCAGACGCAGGGCGGACCGCAGGACGCGGCCGTGATGCTGACATCGCTGCAGACCACCCATCAGCTCGCCGACGGCAAGGCGGGGGTGCTCGCCGGGGTGCAGGCCGCGCTGGTGGTCTCCTTCGGGCCCTGGGTCCGTACGGCACGCTCGGCCTGGGCGCACCACGCGGTGAGCGGGGTGCTGCTGGACGGGCTGGTGGTCCTGTTCGCGGTGGCCTTCGTGACCGGGGTGGGCTGCCTGGCGCTGGTGCTGCGGCCCCGGCTGTGGCGGCCGGCGTCCTTCAACCGCTTCAGCGTCCGCGCCCTGTCGGCCGTCGCCGCCGCGCCGGGCCCGCTGCCGGGGCCGGCGGGCGCGGAGTTGTGGGAGGCGTGCCGGTTCATGGCGGCGATCACGGTGACGAAGTGCCGCTATGCCGCCGTGGCCGTCGGGTGCACGGCCGCGATGGCGGTCACGGCCGGGCTGTGCGTGCTGCTGCGGGCCTTCTCGGGCTGAAGTCCCCTCCGGACAGGCCGACTTCAGTCGAGATCGGAGGGCAGCAGCCGGGCCTCCTCGCGCAGCCGGTCCGGGTCGAGGACGGTCGTGGTGCGGTAACCGGTGACGATCAGCTCGGCGTCCCGCAGCTCCTTGAGCGCCTTGTGCACGGTCGGTTCGGCCGCTCCGGTGAGAGCGGCCAGCTCGGGCTGGGTGAGGGTGAAGCCGAGTTCCACCCCGTCCGGACCGGGGTGTCCGTGGCCGGCCGCGAGATCGACCAGGATGCGGGCCAGCCGTTCCTTCACGTTGTAACCCCGGAACTCCAGGCGCCGGTTGTTGGCCCAGCGCAGCCGCTCGGAGACGATGCCGGTCAGCTCCACGGCGGCGTCCGGCCGGCGGAGCAGGAAGGCGCGCAGGGTCTCGTGGGGCACGGCGCGCGCGGTCACCGGTCCGCACGCGGTGACCGTCGCCGTGCGGGGCATGTCCGCGACCGCCGCCATCTCCCCGATGATGTCGCCGCCCAGCCGGATCGCGAGCAGGGACTCGCGCCCGTTCTGGGCGGTCGCGGTGACCTTGGTGAACCCGGTGAGCAGCAGCAGGCTGTGCCGGTCGGTGTCGCCCTGGCGGACCAGGAGGTCCCTGGGGGCGAAGCGGCGCGGCCGGCCGAGGGCCAGGAGGTCCTCGAGCGCGGCCGCGGAGAGCCTGCCGAGGTAACTGCCGCGCGGCCAGTTGGACTCGTGGTCCGCGTCCCGTGATGCTGCGTAGGTCACGGCACGACGATAGGCGTTCGGACGACAATCGGCATGGTTCCGGACACGGGCGGGCACACCGGAACCCGCTCCCCCGGCTGGGGCAGCGGGCCGGTGCGGTGCTCCCGTCAGGGCTTCAGGTACGCCTCCACCTCGCTGAACTGCCCGGCCGGCCAGCCGGTGTTGCCGCTGACGGTCAGCCGCAGATGGCGCAGGCTGGTGCCGCTGGGCAGGGCGACGGTGACGCTGTTGCCGGTCGCCGGGTCGAAGCGGTAGCCCTGCGCCGGGGAGACGGTGGTGTACGAGGAGCCGTCGGTGCTGCCCTGCACGGCGACGGTCTGGGTACGGGCGCCCCAGGCCGAGGAGGGCGGCAGCTTCAGGACGAGGCGGCGGACCGCGTAGGCGGAGCCGAGGTCGGCCGTCCAGGACTGCGGGAAGGCGTTGTTGGCCGACTCCCAGTAGGTGTTGGCGTCCCCGTCGGCCGCCTTGCCCGGGGTGTAGACGTCCTGGGAGCCGGTCGCGGTGGCCGGGCGGCCCTTCACCAGATTGCGGTCGGGGTCCGGCTGGGGGTTGCCCTGGCCGGGCTGGGGCCAGGTCGAGCAGTCCGACCAGGTGCTGTTCCAGCCGGAGTTGCCGCCGCCGTCGGTGAGCGTGAAGGCCCCGGAGTTCGCCGGGTACGGGCAGTTGTAGATCCCGGCCGAGCCGACCTGGGTGGCGCTCACGTTCTTGAAGGTGGCGGCGCCCTGCGACTCGGCCTGCACGACGACGGTCCCGGTGTTCCGTACCGTCGCCCCGGTCACGTTGACGCCCCGGACCGGGTGGCCCTGACCGCCGCCGGACACGAACTCGAAGGCGGAATACGGGCTGTCGGTGATCGTGGTGTCGGTGATGTCGACGGTGGCGTTGATGGCGCTGTCGTAGGAGTCGACGCGCAGCGCGCCCATCGGGTGGTTCCAGTTGGGGTTCAGGGCGCCCGCGCGGACCAGGGTGTTGCCCGAGACCGTGATGGTGCCCGCCAGCGGGGAGAAGGGGTCGAGGAACTTCTGGTTGGAGATGGCGATGCCGCTGCCGAGGGCGTTGGTGTCGGAGACCAGGTTGTTCTTCACCGAGATGTCGGTGCCGCCGTAAATGGCGATGCCGTTGGCCAGGTTGGGCTGCGAGATGGTGTTGTTCTCGAAGCTGGAGTTGGTGTCGGGCGCGTACAGGGACCACATGGCGAGGGAGTCGTCGCCCTGGTTGCGCAGGAAGTTGTTGCTGACGCGCACGCCGCGGGCGTTGCCGTTGAGGTTGAGGCCGTCGGCGGTGGTGTCGAGGACGCGGTTGTTCTCCACGACCAGGTTGTCGTTGTTGCCGGTCAGCCACAGGCCGACCTTCAGGTGCTGGAGCCACATGCCGGAGACCGAGGAGCCGGGGCCCAGCGAGCCGTTGACGAAGTTGTCCGGGCTGGAGTCGACGCGCTCGGTGACCTCGCCGATGACCGCGAAGTCCTTGAGGTGGACGTTGCCGGAGGAGCTGGACTGGTCGATGAACCGGGAGCCGCGCACGACCGAGTACCAGTGCCCGGCGCCGCGCAGGGTCACGTTCTGCACGCCGCTGAGCGAGGAGGTGATCCGGTACTCGCCGGGCGGTATCCACACCGTGCCGCCCTGCGCGGCGGCGATGGCGTCGCGGAACGCCTGGGTGGAGTCGCCGCCGCCGCTGGGGTCGGCGCCCTTGGAGACGACGGACACCGAACCGGAGGGCTGGGTGGCGGCCGCGGCCACCTGCTCGAAGTCGGCGACGTCGACCGTGACCTGGGTGCCGGTGGACTCGAAGGCGACCTTGTCGCCGGCCTGGACGTTCTGGCCGAGCAGCAGCCGGGCGTTGTCGAAGAAGTGGTGGGTCTTCGCCCCGGCGATCCAGCTGGTGTCGACGTAGCTGTACTTGGAGGTCACCGGGAGCGACCTGGCGATCCGGGTGCCGTTGACGTAGACGGCGAGCGAGCCGGACTGGCCGTCCGGGACGCTGTAGGCGACGTTCACGGCGTTGGCCGCGCGCGGCACGGTGAACTCCACGCGCTGCCCGGAGTTGAGGCGGACCGCCTGCCGTCCGGACGCCTCGGAGGCGAGAGTGCCCTGGGTGTAGTCGGGGCCGATCTTGCCGCCGGTGGTGGTGGCGGACTCGGCCTCGACGGAGGTGAACGGGAGGGTGGCGCCGGAGGCTGCGTGCGCGGCCGGGGCGACGGCGACGAGCGTGCCCGCGGCGAGGGCGGCGACGAGCGCCCCGATGGCGGTCGACCGGCCGGGGTGTCTGGCGGTGCTGGGCATGTGCTGATCCCTTCGTGGTGGGGGTGCCGGGGATAGCGGGGAGCGCGGGGGGTGCGGGTGCGGTCAGGCGCGCAGCCAGACCGCCGTGTCCTGCGGCAGCCGGCCCGTGTCGTCCAGCGGGCCGCTGGCGAGGAGGATCTCGGACCCGGCGGGCAGTTCGGCGGCCGTGGCGGCGAGGTTGACCACGCACCGGGTGCCGTCCGCGCGGGCGAAGGCGAGGACGCCGTCGGGGGCGGGGAGCCAGGTCAGCGGGCCCTCGCCGAACGCCGGACGGACGGCGAGCGCCTCGCGGTACAGGGTGAGCATGGAGCCCGGGTCGCGCTCCTGGTGGTCGGCCGCGTAGGCGGCCCAGCCCGCCGGCTGCGGCAGCCAGGGCTCCTCGCGGGAGCCGAAGCCCGCGTGCGGGGCGTCGGCGGTCCAGGGCAGCGGCACCCGGCATCCGTCGCGGCCGGGGTCGGTGCCGCCGGAGCGGTGGTGCATCGGGTCCTCGATCCGGTCCACCGGGATGTCCGCCTCGGGCAGGCCCAGTTCCTCCCCCTGGTAGAGGTAGACCGAGCCGGGCAGGGCGAGGGAGAGCAGGGCGGCGGCGCGGGCGCGGCGGGTGCCGAGCACGAGGTCGGTGGGGGTGCCGAACGCCTTGGCGGCGAAGTCGAAGCCGGTGTCGGTCCGGCCGTAGCGGGTGACGGTGCGGGTGATGTCGTGGTTGCACAGCACCCAGGTGGCGGGGGCGCCGACGGGCGCGTGCTCGGCAAGCGTGGAGTCGACGGCCGCGCGCAGCCGGTCCGCGTCCCAGGGGCAGGACAGGAAGGCGAAGTTGAACGCGGTGTGCAGTTCGTCGGGGCGGAGGTAGCGGGCGAAGCGCTCGGCGTCGGGGAGCCAGACCTCACCGACGAACACGCCGTCGTACTCGTCGGCGACGGCCCGCCAGGAGCGGTAGACGTCGTGGAGTTCGTCGCGGTCGACGAAGGGGTGCGGGTCGGGGGCCCCGGCGAGGTCGGGCAGGGCGGGGTCCTTGGCGAGCAGGGCCGCGGAGTCGATGCGGACGCCCGCGACACCGCGCTCGAACCAGAAGCGCAGGATGTCCTCGTGCTCGCGGTGCACGGCCGGGTGGGCCCAGTTGAGGTCGGGCTGCTCGGGGGTGAACAGGTGCAGGTACCAGTCGCCGTCCGGCAGCCTGGTCCACACCGGCTCGGTGGAGCCGACGAACTGCGACGGCCAGTCGTTGGGCGGGAGTTCGCCGTGCTCGCCGCGGCCGGGGCGGAAGTGGAACAGGTCGCGCTCGGGGCTGCCGGGCGCGGCGGCGAGCGCGGCCCTGAACCACGGGTGCTGGTCGGAGACGTGGTTGGGCACGATGTCGACGATCGTGCGGATGCCCAGCTCACGGGCCTCGGCGATGAGCTTCTCCGCCTCGGCGAGGGTGCCGAACCGGGGATCGACCGTGCGGTAGTCGGCGACGTCGTAGCCGCCGTCCTTCATCGGGGAGAGGTACCAGGGGTTGAACCACAGGGCGTCCACGCCGAGTTCGGCGAGGTAGGGCAGTCGGGCGCGGACCCCGGCGAGGTCTCCGGTGCCGTCGCCGTCGCCGTCGGCGAAGCTGCGCACGTACACCTGGTAGATGACGGCCGAGCGCCACCAGTCGGCCTGCCTGCGGGCATGGGTGGGCTGTGCCACGGTGCGTGCCTTTCTGTCGGTGGGGGGCCGGGTCAGCCCTTGGTGCTGCCCGCGCTGATCCCGGCGATGATGTGCCGCTGGAACACGAGGAAGAGCGCCACCATGGGGATGCTGGCGATCACCATGGCCGCGACGAGCACGGTCAGCTGTATGTTCTGCGACAACTGGACCAGGGCCACGCTGACCGGCTGCTTGTCGGTGTCGGAGAACACCATCAGCGGCCAGAGGAAGTCCTGCCAGACGGCGACCAGCGCGAAGATGGAGACCACGCCGAGCACCGGCCGGGACATGGGCAGCACGACCGACCACAGGGTGCGCAGCTTCCCCGCACCGTCGATCTCGGCGGCCTCCAGCACGTCGCGGGGCAGCTGGTCGAAGAACCGCTTGAGCAGGTACAGGTTGAAGGCGTTGGCGACGGCCGGCAGCCAGATGCCGAGCGGGTCGTTGAGCAGGCTGGTGTGGATGAGCGGCAGGTCGGCCGCGGTCAGGTACTTCGGTACGACGAGCGCCTGCGCCGGGACCATCAGGGTGGCGAGGATGCCGCCGAGGACGACGCCCCCGAAGGCGGGCTTCAGCTTGGACAGGGCGTAGGCGGCGGCCGTGCAGAACACGATCTGGAAGGCCCAGGCGCCGGCCGCCTGCACCACCGTGTTCCACAGGTGCAGCGGGAGCTGCATCAGGTCCCAGGCGTCGGTGTAGCCGTCGGGGTGCCAGTGCTCGGGGACGAGGGTGGGCGGGGTACGGGCGATCTCGTCCGGGGACTTCATCGCGCCGGACGCCATCCAGTACACGGGGAAGAGGAAGGCGAGCGCGAAGAGGACGACGACGGCCCCGAACACCGTCCAGTACAGGGCCTTCCCGCGCGGGCGGGCCAGGGTGGCCGGGGAGATGAGGGTACGGGTGCTCACGCGTCCCCCTCGGTGCGGGTGAGCCGCAGATAGAGGGCGGAGAAGGCGCCGAGCAGCACCAGCAGCATGACGCTGAGGGCGCAGGCCCCGCCGAAGTCGTTGTAGAGGAAGGCGTACTTGTAGATGAGGTAGAGCACGGTGACGGTCGCGCTCTCCGGGCCGCCGCCGGTGATCACGAACGGCTCGGTGAACACCTGCATGGTGGCGATGATCTGGAGGAGCATCAGCATCAGGATCACGAACCGGGTCTGCGGGACCGTGACGTGCCGGATGCGCTGGAGCAGGCCGGCCCCGTCCAGCTCGGCGGCCTCGTACAGCTCGCCGGGGATGGACTGGAGGGCGGCGAGGTAGATGAGGACGGTGCCGCCGAGGTTGGCCCAGGTGGCCACGATCACCAGGGAGAGCAGCGCGGTGTCGGTGCCGTTGGACCAGTTCGAGGTGGGCAGGTGCAGGGCGCGCAGCGTCTCGTTGGCGAGGCCGGCGCCGGGGTCGTAGAACCACTTCCACAGCAGGGCGCTGACCACCGGCGGGATCATCACCGGGAGGTAGACCACGACCCGGAAGAACGCCTTGGCGTGCCGGAGTTCGTTGAGGACGAGGGCGAGCACGAAGGGGACGGCGAAGCCGAGCAGGAGGGCGAGCAGGGTGAAGGTGAGGGTGTTGCGCCAGGCCGTGCCGAACTCCGGATCGTGCAGCACCCGGCGGAAGTTGGCGGTGCCCACCCATTCGGGCGCGGAGCCGGGGTTGTAGCGCTGGAAGGCGATGACGACGGCGCGGATCGCCGGGTACCAGGAGAACAGGGCGAAGCAGACGAGGCCGCCGAGCAGGAAGCCGTAGGCGCGGAGCTGGTCGGCCAGGACCCGGCGCCCCCGGCCGCCCTCGGGGGAGGGGGACGGGGCCAGGGGGGCGGCGGCCGCGGGCAGGCGCTCGGCCGTCTTCGTCATGGCGGTCAGCCCCGCGCCAGGATGCTGTCGACACCGTCGAGCACCGAGTAGATCTGCTGGGCGTGCGGCGGCTCGATCTTCATGTCCAGGCTCTGGTTGCCGTCCAGGAAGGTCTGGTAGTTCTCCACCGGGACGTTGGCGTTGGCCTTCTTGACCTGCTGGTCCTTGGCGTCGGCGGCTCCGGTGAACAGCCGCGGCTCGGGCAGGCCCACGGGCGCGTCGTTCTTCTTGGCGCGGGCGTAGTCGCCGAGGAAGCCGTCTCCGGGCGTGAGGAACATGTGGTCGAGCCACTTGAGGCCGGCGCGGATCTGGGCCGGAGTGGCCTTCTTGTTGAACATGTAGCCGTCGCCGCCGATGAGGGTGCCCTTGCCGCCGGGCATGGGGGCGAGCGCGAGGTCCTTGTAGTCGCCGCCCTTCTCCTTGACGAGGATCGGGATGTTGTCCGGCGCCGAGAGGTACATGCCGAGCTTGCCCGAACCCATCATCTGCTGGGCGTCGTTGATGACGAGGAGCTGCTTGCTGCCCATGGAGTCGTCGGCCCAGCGCATGTCGTGCAGGTTCTGGAGCACGGCCCTGCCCTCGGGGGTGTCGACGGTGGCCTTCTTGCCGTCGGCGCTGACGACGTCGCCGCCCTGGGAGTACAGCTCGGCGGTGAAGTGCCAGCCGCCCTGGTTCTGCGCGCTGTAGTCCGCGTACCCGACGGTGCCGTCGCCGAGTCCGGCGATCTTCTTGGCGGCGGCCCGGACCTCGTCCCAGGTGGCCGGGGGCTTGTCGGGGTCGAGGCCGGCCTTCTGGAAGAGGGCCCGGTTGTAGATCAGGCCCATCGAGTAGCCGGTGCGCGGGATGCCGTAGACCTTGCCGTCTACGGTGTAGATGTCCCGCAGCTGCTTGCTGATGCTGTCGTAGCTCCCCAGTTCCTTGAGGTACGGGGTGAGGTCGGCGGCCTGGCGGATGTCGACCACATGCCGGGCGTCGGTGAAGTAGGTGTAGAACACGTCCTCCATCTGGCCGCCGGCGAGCTTGGCGTCGAAGGTCTTGGGGTCCTGGCAGGGGAACGCGTCGTGGGCGACGACGTCGATGTCCGGGTGGGCCTTCTCGAAGGAGGCGATGTCCTCCTCGAAGAACCCGCGGTCGACCTTGGCGCTCTTGGGCGGCTCGCAGTTGACGGTGATGCGGGTCTTGCCGCCCGCCGAGCTGTCGTCGCCGTCCGAGCCGCACGCGGCCGCGGTGAGGGCGAGCGAGGAACAGACGCCGATCGCGGCGACGGTACGGCGGAACCCGGTGCTTCTCATCGGTGGACCCCTCAAGGCAGGAGCGGTGGGCGCCGCACACTCAAGCACCGACGACACCGGGCCGCAAGATGTCGCGCAGAATCTGTAATTATTCGACAGCCGGACGGCTCCCGGTGCTCTCAGTCGCGCGGCGCTTGCGCGGTGGAGCCCCGGACGACCAGCTCGGGCTCGAACAGCAGCTCCTCGGCCGGGACCGCGGTGCCGCCGATCTGCGCGTTCAGCAGTTCCACGGCGGCGCGGCCCATGGCCTCGATGGGCTGGCGCACGGTGGTGAGCGGGGGCTCGGTGCAGTTCATGAAGGCGGAGTCGTCGTAGCCGACGACCGAGACGCTTCCTGGCACGTCGAGCCCCTTGCGCCGGGCGGCCCGTACGGCGCCGAGCGCAAGGGGGTCGCTGGCGCAGATGATGCCGGTGACGCCCCGGTCGATGAGCCGGGAGGCGGCGGCGTGGCCGCCCTCGATGGAGAAGATCGCGCGGGCCACGCGGTCGTCCGGCAGATCACCCGCGAGGGCGCGCGCGGCGGCGAGCTTGCGGGCGGAGGGCACGTGGTCGTCGGGGCCGAGGACCAGCCCGATGCGCTCGTGGCCGAGGGAGGCGAGGTGGCGCCACGCCTGTTCCACGGCGACCGTGTCGTCGCAGGAGACGGCGGGGAAGCCGAGGTGCTCTATCGCGGCGTTGACCAGCACGACCGGGATGCTGCGGTCGGCGAGCCGGCGGTAGTGGTCGTGCGGGGCGTCGGCCTGGGCGTACAGTCCGCCGGCGAAGACGACTCCGGAGACCTGCTGCTGGAGCAGGAGTTCGACGTAGTCGGCCTCCGAGACGCCACCCTTGGTCTGGGTGCACAGCACCGGGGTCAGGCCGAGCTGGGCCAGCGCGCCGCCGATGACCTCGGCGAAGGCGGGGAAGATCGGGTTCTGCAGCTCGGGCAGGACCAGGCCGACCAGGCGGGCGCGTTCGCCGCGCAGCTGGGTGGGCCGCTCGTAGCCGAGCACGTCCAGGGCGGTGAGGACGGACTGCCGGGTGGCTTCGGAGACTCCGGGCTTGCCGTTGAGCACCCGGCTGACCGTGGCCTCGCTGACCCCGACCTTCTTCGCCACTTCCGCAAGTCGTCGCGTCATGCGCGCAAGGGTAGCGCAACTTACGCAAGCGGTTTGCGTAACCGGGACGCCCGCTGGTGCGGATGACCCGGCGCCGCCGGTGACCTGAACACCGACGGGGCCGGGTCAGGTCTGCGGGGTGCGGACGACCGTCAGGTGCGCGCGCCGGGCGGCGGACGGCTGCCGGGGGATCATCGTCAGCCGGCGGTGCCCCAGGTCGCGCAGCAGGGGCGGGGTCTCGTCCACGACCCGGCACTCGGCGGTGCCCCGGCGCGGGTCCGGGTGGTGCAGGAGGCGTACGGCGCCGTCGAGCCTGGCGGCGCTCTCGCCGACGGCGCGCATCCAGTGCGGAAGGCCCTGCCGGTAGGCCGCCTCCATGATCGGGTCGCGGGCCACGTCCCGGCGGATCGCCTGGAGTCCGTGGTCGTGGCAGTACCCCTCCAGCGCGGTTTTGAGCTGGGCCAGCATCGGCAGGCACCAGGCCGGCTCGTGCTCGCCGAGCACGCGCCCCGCGTCGGGGTGGAAGAGGACGAACCTCAGGAAGTTGTCGCCGGGCATCGCCGTGGGGTGCTGCCGCACCTGCGCGAAGAGGGCGGCGAAGGCGTCGTTGGCCGCCACGACGTCCCAGCGGTGGTCCACGACGAAGGAGGGGAACGGGGCAGCCTCCACCACGGCCGCGTAGTCGTCCAGATACGCCCGCGCCTCACAGCCCTCGGGGACGGACCGGGAAACCGGCCGCCGTCCTCCCGCCTGATGTGCCATCGGGTGGTCACCCCTCTTGCCCTGGCCGCAGCACGCGGCGCTGCGATCCTGCTGCCCCGACGAGAGCCGTGTCAACTATCGTGGCATTTCATGCCTGTTGACGGCTGAAATTCGCCACAGTTGTGGCGAGACCTGGATGGGAGTTCGAACCACGGGCTACTCTCCGGGATGTTCACGGCGGCCAGGGGTGACAAGCGCGCCCGGTCTCGCGCGGCCCTTGAGAGACGTAGGAGTTCTGTCGGTGACGGATGGCTACGAGAATCCGGGCACCGCGGCGACCGCTCAGCTTCCGGCCGTCGCCGCCCGCGTCACCGCGCTCGCCGACCGGCTCGGCGTCCCGCACGGCGAGGTCTTCGACACCGCCCGGCTCTCGGCCGGCAGCGGGGTCCCGGAACCGGTCGTCAAGGCGCTGCTGTGCGGCCGCCCGGCCGGCGAACCCGACGTACAGGCCCGTTTCCTGCAGCGCCTGGACCTGCTGCGCCGCACGAGACTGAAGCCCGGCGGGCGCAGATACACCCAGCAGGAGATCGCGGACGGCGCGGGCATGTCCCGGCAGCAGGCGGGCGCCCTGATCAACGGCGACCGCCGTCCCACCATGGAGCACTGCGACGCCATCCAGCGCTTCTTCCACGTACACGCCGGCTTCCTCACGGCGGAGGACCCCGAGGCCCTGGCGGGCGCGCTGCAGCACATCGAGCAGGAGCTGCTGCAGAAGCTGGCGGACCGGGAGCGGGCCGCCTCCGGTGCCGCCCAGGACCCCCTGGAACGGCTGCTCCAGGACCACGGGGTGCGCGGGATCGCCTGGCGGGCCGCCCAGCTCCCCACCGACCAGCACCGGGACAAGGTCGCGGAGTGGCTGGACATGCTCCTGGAGAGCGTCCGGCAGCCGGAGTCGTGAACGGGATGAGGCCGGCGGGCATCGCACGGGGCATGCGGCGGCTCTGCGCCGAACTGGTCGGGCAGGTCGACCGGCGGTCCGCCCCGGTGCCGCCCGAGGAGCTGTACCGCTCGCTGTGCTCGGCGATGAGCCGCAGACGCGGGCGTCCGGTGCACTTCCGTACGGCGGTCTTCCCGCCCGGCACGGCCAGCGGGCTGTGGCTGGACATGACCGACCGCGATCTGGTCGTGGTGGAGGAACGCACCGCCGCCGACCACCAGTTGGTGATCCTCGGCCATGAGCTGTGGCACATGCAGGCCGACCACACCGGCCACCGGTCCGCTGTGCCCGGGATGGGTGTGGCCACCCGGCTGCTGACCGACGACACCGACCGGGAGGCGTTGCAGGCGGCCGTGCACCGGGTCGCCGCGCGCACCCGGTTCGACCAGGACGAGGAACGGGACGCGGAGACCTTCGGCCTGCTGCTCGCCAGCAAGTGCCGTACCCGGATGCGGGGTTCGTCGCTGAGCGGCCCGGTGCGCCGGGACGACGTGGCGGGGCGCATCGGCACCTCGCTGGGGTATCCCGGCCCGCAGGGCTGAGCGCGGGCCTGAGCCGTCCGGGCGACGCCGGGCGGGCCGGAACCACCGCGTTGTCAGTGGCGGACGGCAAGCTGGGACCCTGCGTGCCGCGAGGGGCGGTACGTGGCGCCAGCGTGCGCGAACCGTGCCGCCGACCGGGGAGCCGACCGATGCCGACCGCCGTACTGACCGACCGTGAGCGCACCGCCGTCCAGGCGTACCTGCGGCTGCTGCACACCGTCCGCGCCACCCTGGACAGTCCGCCGGACGCGGTCCCGGTCATGGTCCCGCCGGCCGTCCTGGCGGAGGCCGAACAGGCCCTGGCGGGCGCGGGTCTGACGGGCAACGAGGGCGAGTTCTTCGAGCTGCTGCGGGCCTGGTGCCCGTAGTCCGGGTCAGGGCGCCGGTACCGCCACCACCGTGAGGACCAGGCCGTCGCCGGTGAGCCAGTGGCCGGTGAAGCCGGTCAGGCGGGTGCCGCCCACCGAGGGGCCCTCGACCAGGAGGCGGGCGTGGAAGGTGCCCCGGCCGTCGTGCGTGGGGAGGAGTTCGATGTCGGCCTCCAGGAAGTCCAGCCAGGAGCGGGTCAGCGGGAACCACGCCTTGTAGACGGACTCCTTGGCGCTGAACAGCAGCCGGTCCCAGTGCACGCCGGGGCGGGCCGCGGCCAGCGCCCGGTGGCGGTCCCGTTCGGCGGGCAGGGAGACGGAGTCCAGCACGCCCTCCGGCAGCGGTTCGTGCACCTCCGCGTCGATGCCGAGGGAGGCCAGGCCGCCCGTACGGGCGAGGGCCGCGCCCCGGTAGCCGTCGCAGTGGGTCATGCTGCCGAGCACGCCGTCCGGCCAGAGCGGGGCGCCGCGCTCGCCGGTCGGCACGGGCGCCGGGGGCAGGCCGAGCTTCTCCATCGCGCGCCGCGCGCAGACGCGTACGGAGGCGAACTCGCGCTGCCGCTTGGCCACCGCGCGGGCCACCAGCACCCGTTCCTCCGGGAAGAGCACGGCGTCCGGGTCGTCGTCCGGCGGGCCGTAGGACTCCACGGCGACCACCGCGTCCGGCAGCAGCTCCTCGATCACCCGGCACCCGACCTTCCACGACAGTGTGCGAAGCGGCACCACGACAGCACACCGGCCCCGGGACGGGCAAGAGCCGCCCGTGCGCGCGGGGTGCCGGACTCCCTGCGGGCCGGGTGAATCCGTAACACGCGCGTTGCACGAACGGCTCCGCGCAGGCCGTATGATCGCCCCAACACTCACCGCCCAACTCCCCTTTTTCGAGGGCGGTTTGGTGTCCCTTCCTTCCTCCTGTCCGGGCGCGGACCACTCAGTCGTGCCCGAAAACGCCCGAAAGGCGGCCCGCATGGTCTCTCGCGTACGCGTATGGCTCAACCGCACGTACGCGGAGAACGTGTTCTTCATGGATCAGCTGCGGAGAAACCCCAGCGACCGCGCCGTGGAGATCCACGCGACGCACGGCGACCCGGACTCCCCCGTGCTGGCCGCCGCCGACACCGCCGCGCTGGAGCCGGAGGGGCTGTCCCCGGCCGGGTACGTCGAGTACGCGCTCGACCAGTGCGCGCGGCGTGGCATCGATGTCTTCGTGCCCCGGCTGCACCAGACCGCGATCGTGGCGCACCGCGCCGACTTCGCCGCGGTGGGCACCGCCCTGCTGGCTCCGACGCCCGAGGCGGTGGCGGTCTTCGAGGACAAGGTGACCGCGTACGAGGTGGTCCGCTCGGTGGGCGTGCCGGTGCCGCCGTGGTTCCGGGTCCGCACGGCGGACGAACTGATTTTCGCGGTCGAGGAGCTGGAGGGCGCCGGGCACAAGGCGTGCTTCAAGCCCGCCTCGGGCGCGGGCGGCGTGGGATTCCGGATGATCACCCGTTCGCCGTTCTCGCTGGCGAACCTGAACGGCTTCCCGAGCCCGTACGTGCAGCTCGACCTGGCCGTGTCGGCGCTGCGCGAGGCCGAGGAGCCGGTGGACCTGCTGGTGATGCCGAGGCTGGAGCAGCCGGAGGTGTCGGTGGACTGCCTGACCGGCCCGGACAACCGCGTCCGGCTGATGGTGGGCCGCACCAAGAACGGGCGGCGGCGCGGTTTCACCCTGGACGAGCGCTGGCTCGCGCCGGCCCGGCTGATCGCGGAGGGCTTCGGGCTGCACTACCTGTCCAACATCCAGTTCCGCATGCTGGGTGACCGGCCGGTGCTGCTCGACGTCAACACCCGCGCGGCGGGCGGGCTGCACCAGCTCTCCCTGTGCGGCGTCAACGCCCCCTGGGCAGCGGTCCAGCTGGCGCTGGGCGAGGACCCCGGCACGGTCGAGCCGCCGTTCCTGGGGCAGGACTACGCGGTGGTCTCCGGGCCCCGCCCGCTCGGTCCGGCGAACCTCGCCGGGCACGAGCACGAGCCCGAGGAGGCGGAGATGCGGCTGCCCGCGCCCGCGGCGCGGCTCGCCGCGTCGGCACCGGCATCGGCTGGAGCCGCTCTTCCTCTCTGACGGCCACACCCGCACCCGGTATGGACCAATCCCGCGCTGTCCCTTGACAGTTGGATTGGTCCACACCACTTTGGGGACGCACTCTCCGCAGGCCCGCTCCGCACTTCCCGCACCCCGGTGCACTCCCGAACACCCCCATACCAACAGGGAGATCGCGTGCGACACATCCTCGGGCGTCCCAGACGCCGGCTTCTCGCCCTGCTCGGCACCGCCGCTCTCGCGCTCGGCGGGGCCGTCGCCCTGCCGGGCACCGCGCAGGCGGCCAACGTGCTCACCAACCCCGGCTTCGAGTCCGGCGGCCTGTCCCCCTGGACCTGCTCCGGCAACCTCGGCTCGGTCGTCTCCTCCCCCGTGCACGGCGGCTCCAAGGCGTTGCAGGGAGCGGTGAGTTCCAGCGACAACGCGCGGTGCGCGCAGACCGTCTCCGTGAAGCCGAACACCACGTACACCCTCAGCGGCTGGGTCCGCGGCTCGTACGTCTACCTCGGGGTGGACGGCGGCTCCTCGACCTGGGCCTCCTCCCCCTCGGCGTACAGCCAGCTCAGCCTCTCCTTCACCACCGGCGCCTCGCAGACCAGCGCGACCGTGTACGTGCACGGCTGGTACGCGCAGGGTGCCTACCAGGCCGACGACATCAGCCTGGACGGGCCGGGCGGCGGGGGCGGCGGGGACACGCAGGCGCCGAGCACACCGGGCGGCCTCGCCTCCACCGGCAAGACCTCCTCCAGCGTCTCGCTGAAGTGGAACGCGGCGACCGACAACGTGGGTGTCACGGCCTACGACATCTACAGCGGCTCCAGCCAGGTCCTCAGCGTCTCCGGCACCAGCGCCACCGTCAGCGGCCTCTCGCCGAGCACGGCGTACACCTTCACGGTGAAGGCGCGCGACGCGGCCGGGAACAGCTCCGGGGCCTCCAACTCCGTGAGCGTGACGACCAGCGCGGGCTCGGGCGGCGGCACCGGCTTCAAACAGGCCGCGCCGTACCTGTACGAGGGCTGGGGCGACCCGCCGAAACCGGCGACGGTGATGAACGCGACCGGGGTGAAGTGGTTCACCATGGCGTTCGTGCTGGACTCGGGCGGCTGCAACCCCTCCTGGGACGGCAGCAGGGCTCTGACCGGCGGCGTGGACCAGACCGCGATCAACCAGATCCGCTCGGCGGGCGGTGACGTCGTCCCGTCGTTCGGCGGCTGGCAGGGCAGCAAGCTGGGCGCCAACTGCTCCTCGGCGAGCGCGCTCGCGGGCGCGATCCAGAAGGTGATCGACGCCTACTCGCTGAAATCGATCGACATGGACATCGAGAACACGGACGAGTTCGAGAACGAGGCCGTGCAGGCGAAGATCCTCACCGCGCTGAAGACGGTCAAGGCGAACAACCCCGGCCTGAAGACCATCGTCACCTTCGGCACGACGACCACGGGTCCGACCTACTACGGCAACCGGCTCATCGAGCAGGCCAAGTCGATCGGCGCCGACATCGACGTGTTCACCATCATGCCGTTCGACTTCGGCGGCGGCTCGGACATGTACGGCAACACGGTCAACGCGGCCGAGGGGCTGAAGGCCAAGCTGAAGTCGACCTTCGGCTGGGACGACGCCACCGCGTACTCCCACATCGGCATCTCCGGCATGAACGGCCTCTCCGACCAGCAGGAGAACACGACGCCGGAGATCTGGACGAAGATCCGCGACTGGTCCAACTCGCACCACATCGCCCGGCTCGCCTACTGGGCGGTCAACCGGGACCGGCCCTGCCCCGGCGGGGGTGTGGTGAGCAACTGCTCCGGCATCAGCCAGAGCACCTGGCAGTTCACCTCGATCACGGCCGGTTTCACCGGCTGACCGGGCACTGACCACGACGGAGGGCCGTTCGGCGGAACGGCCCTCCGTCGTGTTCACACCAGATACGCCAGCTCCGGGTGCGCGGCGGTGTAACCCTCGACCAGCCTGCGGGCCACGTTGACCGAGTCGACAAGGGGGTGCAGCGCGAACGCCTTCACAGCCGTCTCCCGCGACCCCGACTCGGCGGCGGCCAGCACCTCCCGCTCCACCGCCTTGACCGACCCGACCAGTCCGGCGGCGTGGCCGGGCAGCGGGTCCGTGGCCAACGGGTGCGCGCCGTCCGCGCCGACCAGGCACGGCACCTCGATCACCGCGTCGGCGTCCAGCGCGGCGAGCGTGGAGCGGTTGCGGACGTTCAGGATGAGGGTGGTGCGCTCGTCGCGGGCGATGGCCCGCATCAGCGCGAGCGCGACCTGCTCGTAGCCGCCCGACAGATCCTCCTCCTCGCGCTCCCCCGCCCCGGCGGTCTCCCGGTTCTCCGCCATGTACGTCGCCTCGCGCTCGGCGCGGGTGGCCTCCCAGGCGCCGAGCGCGGAGCCGCCGGGGCGCCGCGCGTCGGTGTAGAACCGGGACTGCTGCTCGCGCAGGAAGGCACCCCGGGTCCGTTCGGCCTCCTGGTAGGCGCGGACGGTCTCGCGGTTGAAGTAGTAGTAGTGCAGGTACTCGTTGGGGATCGCGCCGAGGGACCGCAGCCACTCCGGGCCGAACAGCCGGCCCTCCTCGAAGGAGCCGAGCCGGCCGGGGTCGGCCAGCAGGCGCGGCAGTTCGTCGCGTCCGGCGACGCGCAGGCCGCGTACCCAGCCGAGGTGGTTGAGTCCGACGTAGTCGACGAACGCCTCGCGCGGGTCGGCGCCGAGGGCGCGGGCGACGCGGCGGCCGAGGCCGACCGGGGAGTCGCAGATGCCGATGACGCGGTCGCCGAGGTGCCGGGACATGGCCTCGGTGACCAGGCCGGCCGGGTTGGTGAAGTTGATGACCCAGGCGTCGGGGGCGAGCCGGGCCACCCGGCGGGCGATGTCGACGGCGACGGGCACGGTACGCAGTCCGTAGGCGATGCCCCCGGCGCCGACGGTCTCCTGGCCGAGCACCCCCTCCGCCAGCGCCACCCGCTCGTCCTCGGCCCGCCCGCGCAGCCCGCCGACCCGGATGGCGGAGAACACGAAGTCGGCCCCGCGCAGCGCCTCGTCCAGCTCGGTGGTGGCCCGCACGACAGGCGCGTCCGGCACCCCGTCCGCCTGCTCGGCCAGCACCCGGGTGACCGCGTCGAGCCGCCCGGCGTCCACGTCGTGCAGGACGACCTCGTCCACCCGGCCCTCGCCGCGGTCCGCCAGCAGCGCGCCGTACACGAGCGGCACGCGGAACCCGCCACCGCCCAGAATCGTCAGCCTCACGTCTCAACCCTTTCCGGTGCGCGTGGTCCGATCATGGCATGGGGGGCAGGGGACCAGGCGGGACCGCTCATCCGCCCCGCCCGCACCCCACCCCCACACCCCCACCTTCAGATCGTGAACTCCCCACCCCCGCAACGACTTTCCTTGCTTCAACCCTTGACGCCCGGGGACCCGGGGAGCACATTGTCGGCACCTTGAGAGCGCTCTCAAAGGCATCCCCGCACTTCACCCCGTACCCCGGAAGGCACCCCCATGAGTGAAACCTCCGGTACCTCCCCGGCCGGCGGCAGACGCCGGCGTTCCGTCCGGCGGGCGCTGGCCGCCGCCATCGGCACGCTGGGCGTCGCGGCCGCGACCGCGCTGGCGGCCGTCGCCCCGGCCGGGGCCTCCGCGCCCACGCCGCCGTCCGGCTGGACCCAGGTGTTCCTGGACGACTTCAACGGCTCGGCCGGCTCCGGTGTCAACACCTCCAACTGGCAGTACGCCACCGGGACCTCGTATCCCGGCGGCGCGGCCAACTGGGGCACCGGCGAGATCGAGACGATGACCAACAGCACCAGCAACGTGGCGCTGGACGGCAACGGCAACCTGCTGATCACCCCGCGCCGCGACTCCTCGGGCCGCTGGACCTCGGGCCGCGTCGAGACCAACCGCACCGACTTCCAGCCCCCGGCGGGCGGCAAGCTGCGGGTGCAGGCGCGGGTGCAGATGCCCAACGTCACGGGCGCGGCGGCCAAGGGCTACTGGCCCGCGTTCTGGATGCTGGGCTCGCCGTTCCGGGGCAACTACTGGAACTGGCCCGGTGTCGGTGAGCTGGACATCATGGAGAACGTCCAGGGCCTGAACAACGTGTGGTCCACCATGCACTGCGGCACCAACCCCGGCGGCCCCTGCAACGAGACCACCGGTATCGGCAACTCCCGTCCGTGTCCCGGCAGTACGTGCCAGTCCGGGTTCCACACCTACGCGATGGAGTGGGACCGCTCGACCAGCCCCCAGCAGATCCGCTTCTACGTCGACGACGTCAACTTCCACACCGTGCGCGCCGATCAGGTGGACGCGACGACGTGGGCCAACGCCACGAACCACGGTTACTTCATCATCCTCAACGTGGCGATGGGCGGCGGCTTCCCGGACGCGTTCGGCGGCGGTCCGGACGGCGGTACCGTGCCGGGCCACCCGATGACCGTGGACTACGTCCAGGTGCTCCAGTCCGGCGGCGGTGGCGGCACCACTCCCCCGCCCTCCGGCAACCGCGACGCCTACGGCACCATCCAGGCCGAGTCCTACGACGGCCAGTCCGGCGTGAACACCGAGACGACCACGGACTCCGGCGGCGGCCAGAACCTCAGCCACCTCGCCAACGGCGACTGGGCGCAGTACAAGGGCGTCAACTTCGGCTCCTCGGCGGCGACTCAGTTCAAGGCCCGGGTGGCCAGTGGGGCGGCGTCGGGCGTGGGCGGGCTGGTGGAGGTACGGCTCGACAGCCGGTCCAACGCCCCCGTCGGCAGCTTCGCCCTCTCCGGCACGGGCGGCTGGCAGAACTGGCAGACGATCCCGGCCAACATCAGCGGGGTCACCGGGACCCATGACGTCTATCTGACCTTCAGCAGCGGCCAGTCGGCCGACTTCGTGAACCTGAACTGGTTCACCTTCGCCCACTGAACCGCCGGGCGGTTCACCCGCCGCACCGCCCGCCGGCGCCGGGCCCGGGAGCCCGGCGCCGGTTCCCGTCAGTAGTTCCAGCGGTTCCTGCTGCCCTCGTCCCGGCAGAAGATCAGCCGCCCGTTCCCCGCGTGGGTGGAGCTGCCGACGTCGGCGTTGCGGCAGAACTGGCCCGCGTTGTAGCAGTTCCCGGCGTTGGAGACGATCTCGCAGGTGGTGCCGGCGCCGCCGCCGCCGGAGGTGCTGGAGGAGGAACTGCCGGAGCCGCCGGAGGAGCTGGAGGACCCACCGCTACCGCTGTCCGCCGCGACCGGCGGCGCGTAGTCCGGGTCGTTGGTCTTGTCCTTGTACGTCCCCGTCGCCGACGGGCACCCGCTCTTGGTCAGCCACAGCGTGACATCCCGGTCGCCGACGACCTTCGTCCCGGCGTCCGGCGACTGGAAGCACACCTTCCAGTCGTCGTGCTCCCCGGCGACCCGCTCGTCCTTGTAGGACGCCTTGACGGAGATCTCACCCTTCGTCACCCCGCCGACGGCCGTGGCTGCGGCCGCGTACGTACGACCGATCACCCCCGGCATCGTCGGCCACGGGATCGGGCCGCCGTCCGCCTTGGGACACGGCGCCCCGGACGCGACGGCCCCGAAGTCGACGCTGTCCCGGCCGTACTTCTCGAAGCAGACCGTCCAGTCACCCGCCGGAGACGCGTCCTTGTCGCTCGCGTCATGTGCGGCGACGCGGTAGCCGCGCTCCTTCGCCACGCCGGTCGCGGAGGCGACCGTGCTGTCCACCTGGCTCTCCAGCAGGGCCGGTGTGGCCGTGACGGTCGCGGTGACCGTCACCGTGGGCCCCGGCTCGACGGCCGCCGCGGCCTTCTCGTCGTCCCCGCCGCCGCACCCGGTGACAAGAGCGCAGACCAGCAGCCCGGCCCCGACTCCCTTGAGCCACGCCTTGCGCGCGCCGCGAACCGGCGCCTGCGATCGTCCCGGACGATTCATGGGTCCCCCCTGAGCTTCTCTCGCACTGTGCGTGTGCGAGACCCGTGAAGAACCAGGGAAGTTGTCTTCACAACCAAAGCGAGACCGGACCGTGACATCGGGATGAAGGCCAGGCGTCAGCGCAGCTCCGCGCGGAACCCCACGGGCGTGACCCCGGTGTGCAGATGGAAGAACTTGGAGAAGTTGGCCGCGTCCGGGAAGCCGATCGCCGCGCCGACCCTGCCGATGGGCATGTCCGTGTGGGCGAGGAGGCGCTTGGCCTCCAGGATGACGCGTTTGTCGATGAAGCCCTTGGGGGTCTGTCCGGTGGCGGCGCGGACCGCGCGGACGAGGGTGCGGCGGGAGTAACCGAGCGCGTCCGCGTAGGCGTTGACGCTGTGGTTGGTGGCGAAGCCGCGCTCCACCGCGTCCCGGAACAGGGTGAAGGTGGTGTCCGCCTGCCCCCGGTCCGCCTCGGCGGAGCTGGCCGCGAGGTGGGCGAGGCGGAGCAGGAACGCGGTGAGGCTGTGCCGCAGGACGGCGGTGTGCAGGCTGAGCGGCAGGGTCGAGGTGTCCTCGTACTCGCGGCCGAGCTGGGCGAGGGAGTGCTTCAGCGCGGCGAGCTGCGCCGGGTCGGGGTGCAGCAGGGGCGGCAGGTCGTAGCGGTACAGGCCGGTGGCCTCGACGGTGGCGCGGGGCAGGAAGCCGGGCTGCATGGTCAGCACGGTGCCCCGGTACCGGCTGGTGCGGGAGAAGCGGTGGACCTGGCCCGGCCTGATCCAGAGCAGGTCGCCCTCGCCGGCCTCGTGCTCCGCGAAGTCGATCATGTGCCGGACCGGCCCCTCGGTGAAGAGCATCACCACGTGGAAGTCGATGCGGTGGACCCGGTCCAGCGGGGCATCCGCATGCCAGGTGCGGTCCTCCCCCATGGCGCCGACCTGCATGCCGACACCTCCGACGGCCAGCTCGGTCGGGAAGGGGAAGGTCCTGATGCCGTCACCGTCCGTGACACGGCCCGCACCTTGAGGCGATCTGTCCGCCATGTTCGATTTGCCGTTCCTATCAAGCGATCGGTGTCCCAGATTCACCACAGGCTGACACACCCCGACCTTTCCGCGAAAAAGTCAGACTTTTAAGTTTGAACGCGTTTGACCAGCATCCCTGCTTCTGAAGAGGACTTCTTGAAGATGAGCACGCAGACACCCGAGAGCTTCGACTGGACCGATCTCGACCGCCGTGCCGTCGACACGGCCCGGCTTCTCGCGGCCGATGCGGTGCAGAAGGTCGGCAACGGCCACCCCGGCACCGCGATGAGCCTCGCGCCTGCCGCGTACACGATCTTTCAGAAGGTGATGAAGCACGACCCGGCGGACCCGGAGTGGACCGGCCGTGACCGCTTCGTGCTGTCCCCCGGTCACACCTCGCTGACCCTCTACACCCAGCTCTTCCTCGCCGGCTACGAGCTGGAGCTGGACGACCTCAAGGCGTTCCGCACCCAGGGCTCCAAGACCCCCGGGCACCCGGAGTACGGCCACACGGCCGGTGTGGAGACCACCACCGGCCCGCTCGGCCAGGGTGCCGCCAACGCGGTGGGCATGGCGATGGCCGCCCGCTACGAGCGCGGTCTCTTCGACCCGGAGGCCCCCGAGGGCACCTCCCCCTTCGACCACACCATCTGGGCGATCGTCTCCGACGGCGACCTGGAGGAGGGCGTCTCCGCCGAGGCGTCCTCGCTGGCCGGCCACCAGAAGCTCGGCAACCTGGTCTTCCTCTACGACGACAACCACATCTCCATCGAGGGCGACACCGAGACCGCCTTCTCCGAGGACGTGCTGGGGCGGTACGAGGCGTACGGCTGGCACACCCAGCGCATCGAGCCCACCGCCGAGGGCGACGTGGACGTCCCCGCGCTGCACGCCGCGCTGGAGGCCGCCAAGGCCGAGACCGGCCGCCCCTCCATCATCGCCATGCGCACGATCATCGCCTGGCCCGCGCCGACCGCGCAGAACACCGAGGCGTCCCACGGCTCCGCGCTCGGCGACGAGGAGATCGCGGCCACCAAGCGCGTCCTCGGCTTCGACCCGGAGCAGACCTTCGAGGTCTCCGACGAGGTCCTGCGCCACGCCCGCCGCGCCCTGGACCGGGGTGCCGAGGCGCACGCCGCCTGGGACAAGAAGATCGCCGAGTGGCGCACCGCCCAGCCCGAGCGCGCCGCGCTGTTCGACCGCGTCTCCAAGGGCGAGCTGCCCGAGGGCTGGCAGGACGCGCTGCCGGTGTTCGAGGAGGGCAAGTCCGTCGCGACCCGTGCCGCCTCGGGCAAGATCCTCCAGGCGCTCGGCCCGGTGCTGCCGGAGCTGTGGGGCGGCTCGGCCGACCTCGCCGGCTCCAACAACACCACGATCGACAAGACCAGCTCCTTCCTGCCGAAGGGCAACCCGCTGCCCGAGGCGAACCCGTACGGCCGTACGGTCCACTTCGGTATCCGCGAGTTCTCCATGGCCGCGGAGATGAACGGCATCGCCCTGCACGGCAACACCCGCATCTACGGCGGCACCTTCCTGGTGTTCTCCGACTACATGCGCAACGCCGTCCGTATGTCGGCCCTGATGCAGCTCCCGGTCACCTACGTGTGGACCCACGACTCCATCGGTCTGGGCGAGGACGGCCCGACCCACCAGCCGGTCGAGCACCTCGCCTCGCTGCGCGCCATCCCGGGCCTGAACGTCGTCCGCCCGGCGGACGCCAACGAGACCGCGATCGCCTGGGCCGAGATCCTGAAGAGGCACGCCACCGACCCGGCCCCGCACGGTCTCGCGCTCACCCGTCAGGGCGTGCCGACGTACGCTCCGAACGAGGACGCGGCCAAGGGCGGCTACGTCCTCGCCGACTCCTCGACCGAGGTCCCGGAGGTGATCATCATGGCGACGGGCTCGGAGGTCCAGCTCGCGATGGCCGCCCGTGACGCCCTGGAGGCCGAGGGCACCGGCACGCGCGTGGTGTCCATGCCGTGCGTGGAGTGGTTCGAGCAGCAGCCGGCCGCCTACCGCGAGAGCGTCCTGCCCGCCGCCGTGAAGGCGCGCGTCGCCGTCGAGGCCGGCATCGGCCTGACCTGGTACCGCTTCACGGGTGACGCGGGCCGCATCGTCTCCCTGGAGCACTTCGGCGCCTCCGCCGACGCGAACACGCTGTTCGCCGAGTACGGCTTCACCCCCGAGAACGTCACCGCCGCCGCCCGCGCCTCGCTGGCCGCCGCGACCGCCTGATCCCACGCGACAAAGAAACACGCGACGAAGAAAGATGAGCACTGTGACCGAAGCAATCAGCACCCCCGGAGCCCTCAAGCGTCTCGCCGACGAGGGCGTGTCGGTCTGGCTGGACGACCTGTCGCGCAAGCGGATCACCTCGGGCGACCTGGCCGCCCTCGTGTCGGACGGCGGCGTCGTCGGCGTCACCACCAACCCCTCGATCTTCCAGGCCGCCATCGGCTCCGGCGAGGGTTACGAGGAGCAGCTCACCGATCTGGCGGTGCGCGGTGTCACGGTCGACGAGGCCGTGCGGATGATGACGACCGCCGACGTGCGCGACGCCGCCGACGTGCTGCGCGGCGTGTACGACGCCACCGACGGCCGTGACGGCCGGGTCTCCATCGAGGTCGACCCCCGTCTGGCCCACAACACCGTCGCCACGGTCGCCGAGGCCAAGCAGCTGTTCTGGCTGGTCGACCGCCCCAACGTGATGATCAAGATCCCGGCCACCGAGGCGGGCCTCCCGGCGATCACCGAGGTCATCGGCCTGGGCATCAGCGTCAACGTGACCCTGATCTTCTCCCTGGAGCGCTACCGCGCGGTCATGGACGCCTACCTGGCCGGTCTGGAGAAGGCCAAGGAGCGCGGCCTGGACCTCGCGCGGATCCACTCGGTGGCGTCCTTCTTCGTGTCCCGCGTGGACTCCGAGATCGACAAGCGCCTGACCGCGATCGGCACCGACGAGGCCCTCGGCCTGAAGGGCCGCGCCGCCCTCGCCAACGCCCGTCTGGCCTACGAGGCGTACGAGGATGTCTTCGCCTCCGCCCGCTGGCAGGCGCTGGCCACCGCCGCCGCCCACAAGCAGCGCCCGCTGTGGGCCTCCACCGGCGTGAAGGACCCGGCGTACAAGGACACCCTGTACGTGGACGAGCTGGTCGCCCCCGGCACCGTCAACACCATGCCCGAGGGCACGCTCAAGGCCACCGCCGACCACGGCGACATCACCGGTGACACGGTGACCGGCCGCTACGAGCAGGCCCGCGCCGACCTCGCCGCCGTGGAGAAGCTGGGCATCTCCTACGACGAGGTCGTCCAGCAGCTCGAGGACGAGGCCGTCGCCAAGTTCGAGGCGGCCTGGCTGGAGCTGCTGGACGCCGTGACCGAGTCCCTGAAGAGCAAGGGAGTGGACGCGTAATGACGAGCAAGTCAGGCGAGCCGAAGGCGGCGAAGTCCGCCGGGGCCGAGCCGAAGGCGGACACCGGGCCGGCCGCCGCGGCCGGGACCAAGGCGCGCGGGACGCGGACCAAGGCGAAGCCCGCCGCGGTCCGTGAGGCCGAGGACCTCCAGGTCCCCCTCACGCCGGCCGCCGAGTGGGACAACCCGCTGCGCGACCCCCAGGACCGACGGCTGCCCCGCATCGCGGGCCCGTCCGGCCTGGTGATCTTCGGTGTCACGGGCGACCTGTCCCGCAAGAAGCTGATGCCCGCCGTCTACGACCTCGCCAACCGCGGTCTGCTGCCGCCGGGCTTCTCCCTGGTGGGCTTCGCCCGCCGCGACTGGGAGGACCAGGACTTCGCGCAGGTGGTCCACGACGCGGTCAAGGAGCACGCCCGTACGCCGTTCCGCGAGGAGGTGTGGCAGCAGCTCGCCGAGGGCATGCGCTTCATCCCCGGCGACTTCGACGACGACACCGCCTTCGACCAGCTCAAGCAGGCGGTCGACGAGCTGGACGCCTCCCGGGGCACCGGCGGCAACTTCGCGTACTACCTCTCGGTGCCGCCGAAGTTCTTCCCCAAGGTCGTCCGGCAGCTCAAGAAGCACGGCCTGGCGGACGCCCCCGAGGGCTCCTGGCGCCGCGCGGTCATCGAGAAGCCGTTCGGTCACGACCTTCAGAGCGCGCACGAGCTGAACAAGGTCGTGCACGAGGTGTTCGAGCCGGACCAGGTGTTCCGGATCGACCACTACCTGGGCAAGGAGACCGTCCAGAACATCATGGCGCTCCGGTTCGCCAACCAGATGTACGAGCCCATCTGGAACCGGTCCTACGTGGACCACGTGCAGATCACGATGGCCGAGGACATCGGCATCGGCGGCCGCGCCGGGTACTACGACGGCATCGGCGCCGCCCGTGACGTGATCCAGAACCACCTGCTCCAGCTCATGGCGCTCACCGCCATGGAGGAGCCGATCGCGTTCGACGCGGACTCGCTGCTCACCGAGAAGCTGAAGGTCCTGAAGTCGGTCCGCCTCCCGGACGAGCTGGGCGAGCACACCGTGCGCGGCCAGTACGCCACCGGCTGGCAGGGCGGCGAGAAGGTCGTCGGCTACCTCGACGAGGACGGTATCGACCCCAAGTCGAAGACCGACACCTACGCGGCGCTGAAGCTGGAGATCGACAACCGCCGATGGGCGGGCGTGCCGTTCTACCTGCGGACCGGCAAGCGGCTGGGCCGTCGGGTCACCGAGATCGCGGTCGTGTTCAAGCGCGCCCCGCACTCGCCGTTCGACTCCACCGCCACGGAGGAGCTGGGCCAGAACGCGATCGTCATCCGCGTCCAGCCGGACGAGGGCATGACCGTGCGGTTCGGCTCCAAGGTGCCGGGCACCTCGATGGAGATCCGGGACGTGTCGATGGACTTCGCCTACGGCGAGTCCTTCACCGAGTCCAGCCCCGAGGCGTACGAGCGGCTCATCCTGGACGTGCTGCTCGGCGACGCCAACCTGTTCCCGCGCACCCAGGAAGTGGAAGAGTCCTGGAAGATCCTCGACCCGATCGAGCGCTACTGGAACGAGCACGGCAAGCCGGCGCAGTACGCGTCCGGCAGCTGGGGACCCGAGGAAGCGGACGAGATGCTCGCACGAGACGGACGGAGCTGGCGCAGGCCATGAAGATCGACCTGACCGACACCACGGCAAGCAAGATCAACAAGGCGCTGATCGAGGGCCGCCGCGCCATCGGCACCCCGGCCGTGGGCATGGTCCTGACGATGGTCATCGTCACGGACGAGGAGAACGCCTACGACGCCATCAAGGCGGCCGAGGAAGCCTCGCACGAACACCCCTCGCGCACCCTGGTCGTCATCAAGCGCCACGCACGCCTGCGCGACCGCACCGGCTCCCGGCTCGACGCCGAGGTCCGGGTCGGCTCCGAGGCCGGCGCGGGCGAGACGGTCGTCCTGCGCACCTACGGCGAGGTGTCCGACCACGCGGGTTCCGTGGTGCTGCCGCTGCTGCTGCCCGACGCCCCCGTGGTCGTCTGGTGGCCGGTGGACGCCCCGGAGGCCCCCGCGAAGGACTCGCTCGGCGCGCTGGCCCAGCGCCGGATCACCGACCTGTACGCGGTCGACAACCCGCTGGCGGTGCTGGACACCCGTGCCCGCACCTACGCGCCCGGCGACACCGACCTGGCCTGGACCCGGCTCACCCCGTGGCGTTCGATGCTCGCGGCCGCGCTGGACCAGGCGCGCGTCAAGGTGACGTCGGCCGCCGTGGAGGCGGAGGCGGAGAACCCGAGCGCCGAGCTGCTCGCGCGCTGGCTGGAGGCCCGCCTGCACGTGAAGGTGGACCGGGTGGTCTCCGACGGCCCGGTGGTCACCGCCGTGCGGCTCGGCACCGCGGACGGCGAGATCGTCATCGACCGCCCCGAGGGCCCCCTCGCCACGCTGACCCTGCCGGGCCAGCCGCCGCGCACCCTGGCCCTGAAGGTCCGCCCCACCTCGGAGCTCATCGCCGAGGAACTGCGTCGCCTCGACGCGGACGAGATGTACGCCATCGCCCTGACCGGCGAGGCACCCAAGGAGAACGCCTGATGTCCGACGTATCGTCAGACACCCCCAAGCTCACCCGGCGCCCCGAGTGGACGGCCCTGGCCGACCACCGCGCCGGCGGTCAGCCGCACCTGCGCGAGCTGTTCGCCGCCGACCCCGGCCGGGCCGAGCGCTATGTCGTCCGGGTGGGCGACCTGCACATCGACTACAGCAAGCACCAGGTCTCCGACGAGACCCTGGCCCTGCTCCAGGAACTGGCCGTCGCCACCGATGTGTTCGGGCAGCGGGACGCGATGTTCCGTGGTGACCGGATCAACACGACCGAGGACCGGGCGGTGCTGCACACCGCGCTGCGCGCGCCCCGGGACGCGGTGGTCGAGGTCGACGGGGAGAACGTGGTCCCGGCCGTGCACGCGGTGCTGGACAGGATGGCCGGTTTCGCCGACCGGGTCCGCTCGGGCGAGTGGACGGGTCACACCGGCAAGCGGATCAAGAACATCGTCAACATCGGTATCGGTGGTTCGGACCTCGGTCCGGCGATGGCGTTCGAGGCGCTGCGTCCCTTCACCGACCGTGGCCTGACCGTGCGGTTCGTCTCCAACGTGGACGGCGCCGACCTCCACGAGGCGGTCCGCGATCTGGACCCGGCGGAGACGCTGTTCATCGTGGCGTCGAAGACGTTCACGACGATCGAGACGATCACGAACGCCACGTCGGCCCGCACCTGGCTGCTGGACGCGCTCGGTGACGACAAGGCCGTGGCGAAGCACTTCGTGGCGCTGTCGACGAACGCGGAGAAGGTCACCGGGTTCGGTATCGACGTGGACAACATGTTCGAGTTCTGGGACTGGGTCGGCGGCCGGTACTCCTTCGACTCCGCGATCGGTCTGTCGCTGATGATCGCGATCGGCCCGGAGAGGTTCCGGGAGCTGCTGGACGGTTTCCACACCGTCGACGAGCACTTCCGTACCGCTCCGGCGGAGGAGAACGCGCCGCTGCTGCTGGGCCTGCTGGGCATCTGGTACGGCAACTTCTTCGACGCCCAGTCCCACGCGGTCCTGCCGTACAGC
>NZ_JBEYXQ010000027.1:0-72816 GCF_040645115.1 Streptomyces sp. NPDC046860
TCCCGCTCCGCGGGAAACCAGGCGCGAGCGCCTGGAAAAGCAGGAATTCCGCAAGCGGAATTCAAAAACAACCATAAAACGCTGTCGCGTTTTATGGGATTCCCGCTTTGCGGGAATCCGCATTTCCGCTGCGCTTCAATGCGTGCGGGCCGCACAGCGGCCCGCTGGGGGTGTCCGCTCCGCTCCCACCCCGAACCGGCTTACGCCGGGCAGCGGGAGGAGCGGAGGCGGGTGCATCACGTCGTCTGCCGGGTAGAATCACGAACCGGTGCCCACCACCCGGAGGCCGGCCCCGCGGGGAGCAACTCTAGGACCACGACGCCGAACTGACTTGACCTCACCTGACTGACCACCGAATACACGCCCCAAAGGGGCGCCTGACCGGCGTGCGGAAGCGCTCGACCGTCCGGGAGCGTAGCACGCATCGAGACGCCGAGTGGGGAGTATCAGCCGAACTGGCGTGCTGGTGCATCAAACCCACCCGTCGATCTGATGCACCGGGTAGAATCACGAACGGACCGCTTACCCATCTCGGACTGGAGACGGACCCCATGACGCAGGACGTTATTCCCCTCCGACCTCACCAGACCGAGGCGCTGGAGGCCATCGTGGCGGGCCTGGATATCCCGCCCGGGAAGCGGATTCCGTCCGGTGGATTGCGCGGAACGGTGGTCAGTGCGTGCGGTACGGGAAAGACGTTCATCGGTGCTGCGGCGGCGAAGAAACTCGTTCCGCATGGGCGTGTGCTGGTTCTGGTGCCGACGCTTGAATTGCTCGCTCAGACCGTCGTGGAGTGGCGTGGGTTCGGGCACTCGGGGCCCATGGCGGCGGTGTGCTCGCTGCATGACGACCCGCGTCTGCACGCCATGGGAGTGCGGTGCACCACGAGCGTGCCGCAGCTCTCGCTGTGGCACGGCTCCGGGCCCGTGACGGTGTTTGCGACGTACGCCTCCTTGCCGGTGCTGAGCGACGCGCACACGGGTGCCTACGGTCTTCCGATGGATGTGTGGGACCTGGTCCTGGTCGATGAGGCCCACCGGACCAGTGGATCTTTGGGGAAGGCGTGGGCGGCGGTGCACGACCAGGAGCTGCTGCCCGCGATGCGGCGGCTGTACATGACGGCGACGCCCCGGGTCTGGGAGGAGCGGGCCCCGCGGCTTGCACGCGGCACGGGCGCCGGGCAGGCGCCGGCCGCGCTGGACCGGCTGCCGGAAGAGATGGCCTGTTCGATGGATGATGAGGCGGTCTACGGGCCGGTCCTGTTCGAGCTGGACTTGTCGGAAAGTATCGCGCGGGGTCTGCTGGCGCGGTATCAGATCGTGGTGGCGGAGGTCCGGGACGAGAGCCTCACCCCGGAGCGGCTCTACGGGGAAGCACGTAACGACGAGAGTGTGCGCGGTGAGCGGTTGGCGGTGCTGCAGGCCGCGCTGCTGGAGACGATGGCGACGCATGGTCTGACGCGGTGCATCACGTTTCATCACCGCACCATGGAGGCGCGGGCGTTCTCCGAGGGGCTGGGCAGGATCGTCACGCGGCTGCACGCCGAGGACCCGGACCGGTATCCGGCGGAGGTGTGGACATCGTGGCTGTCGGGCGAACACGATGCGGACCTGCGGGCGGATCGGCTGGCCCGGTTCGGGGAGCGGGTGGGGCGGGCGGTGATGTCGAACTGCCGCGTCCTGAGTGAAGGTGTTGACGTGCCATCAGTGGACTCGGTGGCCCTGATCGACCCGAAGGGATCGGCCGTCGACATCGTCCAGGCAATCGGAAGGGCACTGAGGCAGAAGCCGGGACAGGGGAAAATGGCGACGCTGGTGGTGCCGGTCATTCTCGGGCGGGACGAGAGCCCGGAGGATATGCCGTATTCATTGGCTTATCGGCCGCTGGTAAAAGTGTTGAATGGGTTGCGGGCGCATGATGAGCGTGCCGTGGAAATGCTCGCCATTCCTCAGGAATCAATGAAGCGGACCAAGGCGGGCTCGTCGTACCTGGGCGCGGAGCCTGCGGAGGGTGAGGCGGAGCAGCGGGCGCTGCTGCGGTTCGGCAGCCATCGTGACCCGGCTCTGGTCGCGCGGTTCGTCAGGTACAACCTGCTCGAGCCGGAGCACGCGAACTGGAAGGCCGGCCATCGCGCCGCGGTGGCGTTCCAGCGCCGGACGGGGCACCTGACGGTGCCGTACGAGCACCGGGAGCTCACCCCGAACCAGCATTCGTTCCCGCTGGGGCGGTGGCTGGCGGATCAACGACGGGCTCTCCAGGCGGGGACGCTGGCCGCGCAGCGGGCGGTGGACCTGGAGGAGCTGGGGATCGAGTGGAACCCGGCCGATGCGGGGTGGGAGGAGAACCTCGCTGCCGCGCGGGCCTACTACGCGTCGGCGGGCACCCTGGCCGCCCCGGTCACCGCATCGGCACTCGACAAACCGGTCGGGCAATGGCTCGCCAACTGCCGCAAGCCAGGCGGACTGGGGAAAGACCCGGTACGGGCGCAGCGGCGGGCGGCGCAGCTCGCGGCAATCGATCCGGACTGGCGTCCGGCCTGGCCGGTCGACTGGCAACGCGCCTACATGGCCGTAGGCCAACTGCTCGCCATGGGGAGCAGCCTGGACGACATCGTGCCCGGCGTCACCGCCTCGGGGACGGATGTCGGGCGGTGGCTCCAGCGGCAGCGTGATCACGTGGTGTGGGAACAGCTCGCGGCCGGGCAACGCGAACGCCTGACCGCGCTCGGGGTCACGCCCCTGCCTGCGGTGAAGCCGAAAACGGCGGCCGAGAAGGCGGCGGGCGGGCAGACGGGGGCCGGGAAAACGGCCAAGGGCGCGTCCGCGGCGTTCCTGCGGGGATGTGCGGCCCTGGAGCAGTGCCGGGCACGCACGGGCGGTGTCGAGGCCGTCAGCCGAGCCCACACCGAGATTCTGGAAGACGGAACATCGGTCCGGCTCGGGGTGTGGTTGTCCAATATCAAGAGCAGGCGGGCGGGGCTGGGGCGAGAGCAGTTGGAGCGGCTGGCCGGCCTCGGACTGGAATGGGCACACATCCAAGCCCACGCACAGGAAGAGACGGCATAGCCCGTCAAAGGGCATGGAGGGGCCCGGCCGGGAGACTGGGCCCTCCGTCGTGTGGGGGCCGGGAGACGGCCCCGCACAGGCGCCTGCGCTGCTTCGAACGGCCGCCTGGCATCACGGACCTTCTGGCCATGGGTAGATCCACGAAGCGGAGCCAGATGGCCGGGGCGCAGGGCCAACGACAGGACCCGGGCCCCCGACTGCAAGGACCACCCCCGCGGACGCCGGGGGCGACCTCGCTGAGGGCTGCTGCGCGATGGCATCACCCGGACCATTCCCGCGGAGACGAGGGCGACGTGACCGGGGACCACACGCCGGCGCACGGGGCTGACATTCACACGGTGGCGTTGCCGACGCGATGCGGCGGAGCATCCCCGCGCGTGCGGGGAGCAGACTCACTGACCTGCAACTCTAAGCGGGCCGCAGCCCCATTCTCATGACTTTCACCGACTCCGACATAAAGCCCCAAATGCCTCAGAATCCAAGCAAGGCGGGGAACCCATACGTGAGCGGTGGCGCTTGAGAGGAGCTACCCAGCTGCCTGAACTTTGTCGGCCTGCAGGCCTTTCTGGCCCTGGACGGCTTCGAAGGTCACCCGCTGTCCCTCTTACAGGGTCTTGAAGCCGTCACCTTCGATCGCCCTGAAGTGGACGAACAGATCGGGTCCGGACTCCGCAGCGATGAACCCGTAGCCCTGCTCCTCGTTGAACCACTTCACCGTGCCGTTCTGCCGCTCCGCCACGTCATCTCTCCCAGACCCTCGGTAGAACCGGTCCCGATCATGGCACTCGGAGCGGCCTGTTGCTGGTCAGCCGCGAGGGGTGTGTCCAAGCCGATCGGCTGGCATCCGGTTTGGGGAGACAGCCAAGGCACACGCCGGGCTCGCCAACGCTACGGGTCGAGCGCTGTGACGGGGATGCCGCCTGTTGCCTGGCAGGTCAGAGCCTGCAATGGAGGAAGTGCACTCGCCGGAAGTCCTGCGCACCGTAGAGCGGCGTCCATATGCAGAAGCGCACCAGAAAGGGGCTGGTGCCGGCAGGTTCGGCGCCCGTGTGCGACCGGGGGGTTGGGTCATGGTGAGTGTCGAGATCGCGCAGTGGGTGGAGCAGGCCGGGCCAGCCGTTTCCGCCGCGGTGAGCGCGTATGGGGCCGCGGTCCTGACCCGGACGACGGACGCGGCCGCGGACAGCACCGTGGGTGTGGGGCAGCGGATCCTGCAGGCGGTGTGGCGTCGTCGCGATGACGCGGGGCGGGCGGAGCTGGAGCAGGTCGTGGACGAGGCCGTCGAGGAGGACAGCGAGGCGTACACCACGGCCGTACTGGGCCGGATTCTCAAGCGGGCCTTGCAAGATGATGCCGAGCTCCGGGAGGAGCTGGCCGGGCTGCCGCCCTCGCCGGCCGTGGGTGGGGTGACGGTGACGGCGGCTGGTGAGCGGTCGATCGCCGCGCAGCACATCGGGACCGCGATCACCGGTGACGGCCACACCCCACCCCGCCCATGACCAACGAGAACAGTGTGCCCGGGCAGCAGGTCCGGGCTGACGGGGTGCGGTCGATCGCGGCTGATCGCATCGGTATGGCGATCAGCGGGGACATCGTCCTGCCCCCGGAAACCTTGCGTGCGGTAGAGCGGACCGAGGCGGCTCCCGGTACTTCGAGCCTGCCGCCGGCCGGTCTGTGTCTTGGGCGGGAAGAGGAACTGGGCTGGCTGCGCCGCACCCTGGCGAGTTCCGGTGAAGGGGCGATCACGCAGGGCGGGACCGTGCACGGGCTCGGGGGGGGGATCAGCAAGAGCACCCTGGCCCTGCACGACGCCCACCGCCGCCGCGGCGGCGGCGACTACACGCTGATCTGGTGGATCAACGTCTCCGGAACGGTTCGCCTACCCGGACTCTGATCTGCCTCTTCTGTTCGTCGTGGAACGCCACTTGGACCGAAACTCCTACTCCGACCTCAGGCCGGTCGAGCGCCGGTGGATCGGGGCTGTACGAGGCGATGTCCAGGAATCCGATCGCGTCGGGAGAGCCGTCCAGCTCGATGAACCCTCCGAACGGTCGTCGGATGCGGACCACCCCGTGAGTCCTGCTGCCGACCGGATGCCGGAGCTTTGCGTCTTCCCTTTCGTTCTCCATGTCGTCGCCCCAGTCCTCGACCGCGTCCGCGTCCGCGGCACCGTGCGCGCCGGTGTGATCGAGGTGATCGACGAGCCCCGAGGCTACGCACCGCCGCTCGGTCATGGCGGAATACTGGGGATCATGCGCTCCGACTTCGATCCCTCGGCCATGGCTCCCCACGCCTTCTACCGGCTCCTCACCGCGGTGGTGGTGCCGCGGCCGATCGCGTGGGTCTCCACGGTCCCCAAGGACCACCCGGACCGGCCGAACCTGGCCCCGCACTCCTTCTTCTCGGTCTCCTGCGTGCACCCGCCGATCGTGCAGTTCACCTCGGTGACCCGCAAGGACTCGCTGCGGAACGTGGAGGAGACCGGGCAGTTCGTGGTCAACCTCGCGCCGGAGGGACTCTTCAAGGAGATCAACGACACCGGGACGGACTTCCCGTCCGACGTCAGCGAGTTCAGGGCGGTGGGCCTGGAGCCCGAGCCCTCCCTGCGGGTGAAGCCGCCCCGGGTCGCGGCCTCGCCGGCGGCGCTGGAGTGCGAGCTGCACAGTCTGCTGACGCTGGGCGACTCCACGGTGGTGTTCGGCCGGGTGGTGCACGCGGTGGTCAGCGAAGAGGCGCTCGCCGAGGACGGTCTCCCGGACATCGAGCGGCTGCGCCCGCTGTCCCGGCTGGGCCGCGACGAGTGGGGCATCCTCGGCAAGGTGCTGGAGAAGCCTCGCATCCGCTGGCGCGACTGGCAGCAGGGTGAGCGCAGCTGACACCTCACCCCGGGCGATTCTGACGGTTATGCGGCTTTTGCGGGGGTAGCGTCGCGCGCATGCACGCGATCACTGTGTCCGAACCCGGCGGCCCCGAGAAGCTGAACTGGACCGAGGTCCCCGACCCGGTGCCCGGTCCGGGCGAGGTGCTGGTCGACGTCGTGGCCACCGGCGTCAACCGCGCCGACATCATGCAGCGCCAGGGCGCCTACCCCTCGCCGCCCGGCGCCTCGCCCTACCTAGGCCTGGAGTGCTCAGGCCGGATCACCGCGCTCGGCCCCGAGGTCTCCGGGTGGGCGGTCGGCGACGAGGTGTGCGCGCTGCTCACGGGCGGCGGCTACGCCGAGAAGGTCGCCGTCCCGGCCGGGCAGCTGCTGCCCGTGCCCAAGGGCGTCGGCCTGGTGCAGGCGGCGGCGCTGCCCGAGGTGGTGTGCACGGTCTGGTCCAACGTCTTCATGGTCGCGAAGCTGCGCGCCGGCGAGCTGCTCCTCGTCCAGGGCGGCGCGGGCGGTATCGGCACCATGGCGATCCAGGTGGCCAAGGCGACCGGCGCCCGCGTCGCGGTGACCGCCGGCTCGCGGGCGAAGCTGGACTTCTGCGCCGAGCTGGGCGCGGACATCCTGATCAACTATCACGAGCAGGACTTCGTCACCGCGATCGAGCGGGCCACCGACGGCGCGGGCGCCGACGTCATCCTCGACAACATGGGCGGCGGGGAGTACCTGGACCGCAATGTGCGGGCCCTCGCCACCGAGGGCCGCCTGGCGATCATCGGTCTCCAGGGCGGCACCAAGGGCGAGCTGAACATCGCCGCGCTGCTGATGAAGGAGGGCACCGTCACGGCAACCTCACTGCGGGCCCGGCCGCCGAAGGAGAAGGCCGCCATCGTCGCGGGCGTACGCGAGCACGTCTGGCCCCTGATCGAGTCGGGGAAGGTCCGGCCCGTGATCGACCAGGAGCTGCCCATGCGGGACGCGGCGGAGGCGCACCGCGCGATGGACAGCAGTCATATCGGCAAGGTGCTGCTCACCGCACCGTAGCGGCGATGACTGGGGAGGGGATCAAAAGCAGTGTCCGGATGATCACCATTTCATGAAGGGGTTGCTGATGTCGACCGTTCTGTGCGTGCTCTATCCCGACCCGCAGGCCGGATATCCGCCGGTATATGCGCGGGATGAGATCCCGGACATCGAATGGAACGTCAACGGCCGGCCGGCCCCCACCCCCGAGGGCCCGCTCGGATTCAAGCCGGGTGAACTCGTCGGCTGCGTCTCCGGTGAACTCGGACTGCGGAGCTATCTGGAGAAGAACGGCCACCGGCTGATCGTCACGAGCGACAAGGACGGGGAGCAGAGCGAGTTCGAGAAGTATCTCCCCGAGGCCGAAGTCGTCATTTCGCAGCCGTTCTGGCCGGCGTATCTGACGAAGGAGCGCCTGGCGAAGGCGTCGAAGCTGAAACTGGCGCTCACGGCGGGCATCGGCTCCGACCATGTCGACCTGGAGGCCGCGGCGCAGGCCGGGATCACCGTCGCCGAGGTCACCGGCTCCAACAGTGTCAGCGTGGCCGAGCACACCGTCATGATGATCCTGTCCCAGGTCCGCAACTACCTTCCCTCGCACGGCATTTCCGCCAGCGGGGTCTGGAACATCGCGGACTGTGTGGAGCGCGGCTACGACGTCCAGGGCATGAAGTACGGGGCGGTCGGCGCGGGCCGTATCGGACTGGCCGTACTGCGACGGCTGAAGCCGTTCGGCCTGGAACTGCACTACCACCAGCGACACCCGCTCGACCCAGAGATCGAGAAGGAACTGGGCCTCACCTACCATCCCGACCTGGAGTCGATGATCACCGATATCGACATCCTGAGCCTGCAATTGCCGTTGTACCCGTCGACGGAGAACATGCTGAACGCGGAGACATTCGGCACGATGAAACGCGGGACGTACATCATCAATTGCGGGCGGGCAAAACTTGTCGACCGCGACGCGGTCATGGAGGCTCTGCGTTCCGGCCACATCGCCGGTTATGCGGGAGACGTCTGGTATCCGGAGCCCGCCCCGGCCGACCATCCCTGGCGCACGATGCCGTTCAACGGAATGACGCCCCACATTTCTGGGACGACGCTTTCCGCGCAGGCCCGCTATGCCGCCGGGACGCTCGACATCCTCCAGTGTTATTTCGAGCAGCGCCCCATCTGCGAGGAATACCTCGTCGTGGACGGCGGGAATCTCGCCGGGGTGGGGGCCCAGTCGTACGAATTGAAGTGACGTCTAGAGCCTGGGCCGTGCACCCGGTGTGATGTGCAGGGCATTGGGGGGCTGCCGGGGTGTTGCGGCAAGACCTCGAACCAGTGGCGTCCGTCCGCGACGTACCGTTTGGCGCTTCGCCAGTAGCGCCAGCACAGGTCGACGCAGCGGGCCGTTGGGTACCCACCGGTCGTCCATGTGGTTGATGGCTGTGGCGGAGCGGGGCTGGGCGTCGGGCAGGGAGAGGGCAGTCACGGTGATGTTGCGGTCGGTGGACCAGCGGTGGAGGTCGATGCGGACGGGCCGCGGGATGAGGCCGGCGAGTGTCTCGTAGGCGGCAGGACGTGGTCGCGGGGCGCGCGGCCGGCAGTCGGGTCAGGTGTGATCGCGGCCAGGCACTGTCGGGCGAGTGTGACCGGTTCGTCTTGGCGCCAGAGCAGGAGCAGTTTGATGTCCTCGCCCTGCGGGGAGTCGCGGCCCTGGAACTGGAAGCTGACGCCCCGGCGGTTGCCGCGCGGAGGCTGACGCATCGGGGAATAGCCGTCGCGGCCCTAAAATAGGGCATCGAGAGTTAGCTCGGTCCAACGTGGGTCAGTGGTGTGCTGGACCGCGATGTCGATGTCACCGACCTCAACGGCTCCGCGGATTCCACGGTGCCCGTCGGCAGGTGCCGCAGTCCGGTGAACCAGACGGTGAAGGCAAGCGCGGTGGCTACCAGGGCGACGTAGCCCTCGGCGTACAGACCCGCTCTGGTCAGAGGAGAAGCCGGGCTGACACCTTCAGGAACGGCCATCGGCCGCCGTTCCGGCCAGCCGGGCGACGCTCGTGGGACCACCAGCAGCCCCTTGCCGGGCAGGTCCGATCGGCGGCTCGGGAAGCTTCGAAGGGGTGACGGCGGCACGCTTCAGTGGGGTGTCGTAAACCTCAAGCGTGAACAACCATGCGGAACTGGTCTCATGCGTGAGCAGCCCGGCCTCATCCGACGTCGGCCGTGACGAGCATGGCCGTGGCTGTGTCGCCTTCCGCGAGAGGGTGCCGTCCGGGGCCCAGACGGAGGAGCGGCCGCAGCCGGTCCATGCTCCGGCCGGTCCGACATGGTTGGCCAGCACGACGTGCATGTTCGAGTCTTTGGCGATGCGCGGATAGATCGCCGTCAGCTCATCGACTCCACTGCCCGTGCCGTACAGCGAGCTGGCCAGGTGTACCTGACAGCCGTCGGCGGAGCCGCGTGCGGTCAGGTCGGGGAAGTGGTTGTCGTAGCAGGTGGCGAGCGCGAAGCGCACACCGTTGAAGTCGAATCGTCCGTCGTGGTGCCCGGCGGTGAACACCGCCTGCTCATGCTCGAACAGGTGCTGCTTGCGGTAGCTGGTGAGCAGTTCGCCGTCCGCCCCGAAGACCAGGGTCTCGATCGCGGGGCGGGGCCCGCCGGTGGCTGCTGCGCAATTGACGACGGTGGCGATGCCACTGTCCCGGAGCATGTCCAGGCGCGGATCGTCCGCCGTCGCCCACAGCCCCGGGTCGGCGAGGACAGTCTCAAGCTCGTACCCGGTCAGGGCCAGCTCGGGGAACACCACGAGCTCCGCGCCCTGAGCGCGGGCCTGGCCCGCGAGGACGGTCATCTGACGGACATTGGCGGCTACATCAGCCGGAACACAGGTGAACTGACCTGCTGCGATCTTCATGGAGTTCGATCCTGCCACTCCACGATCATCCAGCTCACATCAGGCACTCCCCCGCAGGAAAGACACCTCACAGGACGCGTTGTCGTTGTCCGCACGGTTCGCGGCGCAGTTCAGGCAGTTCACCGAGCCTGGGCGACATCCGCTCGGCGCCCTACGGTTGCTGCCAGCGCCGATGCCAGCAGGAACGCCACCGCCGCGATGACCGCGGACGCGTGCAGGCCCTCGATCCTGCCGCCCGTCGAGGTGAGGAGTGTGCCGAAGAGGGCGACACCGATGGCGCAGCCCACCTGGCGGGAGACGTTGAACAGCGCTGACGCCACGCCGGCCTTGTCCGCGGGGCTCGCCTCCATGACGGCGACGGTGGCGGCCACGACGGTGACGGGTGTCGCCAGGCCCGTGGCCATGAGCGCGAAGAGCAGCACGGGGTAGGGGGTGTCGGGTCCGGCGGCCAGCCAGCCCAGGAAGCCGGCGCTGCCGAGGAGCAGCGCGCCGGTCATGGGCGGGTACGGGCCGTTGCGGGCGGTAAGGCGGCTCGACAGCGGGGCCGCGAGGAAGCCCATGCAGACCGATGGCAGCAGGGCGAACCCCGTGGCCAGGGGGCTGAGGTGACGCTCCTGCTGGAAGTACAGCGTGGCGACGAAGAGGATTCCGTAGTAGCCGAAGCTGAGGAGCAGGCCGATGAGGTTGGTCGCGCTGAGCCGGATCTCGCGGAGGAGCGACAGCGGCAGCAGCGGCTGTCTGCCCTCCGGGCGCAGGGCGGCGGCCCTCTCCAGCCGCAGTTCGACGGCGATGAACGCGGCCAGGGCTACAGTGCCTGCCGCGAAGAGTGTCAGCACCCGTGGCGAGGTCCACCCGGCGGTGCCTGCTTCGTTGAGGCCGCCGGCCAGCCCGAGCAGCCCGCCCACGCCGAGCAGCAGACCGGCCGGGTCCATCCGGCCCGGCCGGGACGACCGGGCCGGTGCCGGCACGTGACGCAGGGTCAGCAGGACCGCTGCCGCCGCCACGGGCAGGTTCACCCAGAACACCGAACGCCAGTCGAAGCCGGAGACCAGCAGGCCACCGACCGCGGGTCCGGCGCCGAACGCGACTGCCGAGACGAGTCCCCAGTAGCCGACCGCCCGGGCACGCTGGGCTCGGTCGGGGTAGGCGGCCTGGAGCAGGGCGAACGACGCGGGCACCAGCAGCGCGGCGCCGGCGCCCTGGGCGAGCCGGGCCGCGATCAGGACCTGCGGTGCGGACGCCACCCCGCAGCCCGCTGAGGCTGCCGCGAAAGCTCCCAGGCCGGCGAGGAACAGCCTGCGGTGCCCGAAACGGTCGCCGAGTGCGCCGCCGAGCAGCAGCAGTCCGGCGAAGACGGCGCTGTAGCCGTCGACGATCCACTGCATGTCCGCAGGACTGGCGTGCAGCGAGTCCTGGAGGGAGGGCACGGCCACGTTCACGACGGTGACGTCGAGCATCACCAGGAAGTAGCCGAGGCTCAGCGCGATGAGCGGCGGCAGCGAGAGCGTCGGCCGGCCGGAGGGCGGGGCGGCGGCGACGGGTGTGCGCGTGCCGGAGCAGGAGGGCTCGGTGGAGGTCATGTGATCCAGTCTCGGGTCACGAAACTTCGTCACCCGTCGAAGTGTTGCCGGACTATGCTTGCCCTATGGCCAGGACGATGAGCGGTCGACGCCGGGACCAGGTGCACCATCAGCCCGACATCGCCCGGGCTGCCGCCCTGATCGCCGATCCCTCGCGCGCCCGGATGCTGAAGGCGCTCGGCGACGGCCGCGCGTTGCCCGCCGGGCTGCTTGCCGTCGAGGCAGGCGTGAGCGCCGCGACGGCAAGTGTCCATCTGGGCAAGCTCGTCGAGGCGCGCATGGTCAGCGTGGAAAGCGCGGGCCGGTGCCGTTACTACCGCCTGGCCGGCCCGGACATCAGCCTCGCCCTGGAGGCGCTGGCCGTCATCGCGCAGCCCCTCCCGGTCACCTCACTGCGGGAGAGCAGCACCGCCGGCGCGCTGCGCCGTTCCCGCACCTGTTACGACCATCTCGCCGGCGAACTCGGTGTGGGCCTGCTGGAGTCCCTGCTCGAGGGCGGCCTGCTCGCCGGGCACGACGGCACCCACCGCCCCGACCAAGCGGTGCGCGACGGCGCGGCCGGATACGGCCATGACGTCGACTACCGGCTCACCGAGACCGGCCGGCAGGCGCTGGTCCGGTTCGGCGTCGACCTGGCCCGGCTGCCGTCCCGCCGCCCGTTGATCCGGTACTGCGTGGACTGGAGCGAGCAGCGCCACCACCTCGCGGGCGCGGTGGGCGCGGCGCTGACCGCCCGGCTCTTCGAGTTGGGCTGGCTGCGCTACGGCAACAGCCCCCGCGTCGTCCATGTCACCGAGTCCGGCACCGACGGCCTGGCCGGAACCTTCCACCTACGGCTGGCTGGCTGACCGCGGGAACAACCCTGCGGACTACAAGGACTCCGGGGCGAGCGGACTCGGCGGGCTCAGAGGACGACGCGGTAGTGGGTGGTCAAGCGTCGGCCGCCACCCAGTACATGGGCGATGCCGGGTGACTGGACCCGGTCCGCGAGGTCGTCACCTTCCCAGGGCATCCTCAGGGGCCCAGTGACAACTGGGCCGGAGTGGGCCGCGAAGGTCGAGGCTGCCGCCGTGTGGGCGTGTCCGGTCAGGGCGACGATCTGGGGGGGGCGCCTCAGCAGGGTGGCCGGCTGTGCGGCTGTTCCAGCATGACGATGTCAAGCTCCGTAACCATTCCAGCATTATCGGTGACTCTGCGTATATGGTCGCGGTGGATTGTCACCCTCACCATGGAGATGTCGTGGCCCGCATCGGTACCCGCGTCGCCCTGCTCGGCGCGGCCGCAGCCCTCACCGCCGTTCAGATCGCCGTCACCCTGCCCGCTTCCGCCGCCGAGGAGAAGCAGTGGGTCGCTCTGGGCGACTCCTACACCGCCGGCGTCATCCGCGCCGCCGGGGACACCTTCGAAGTCCCGCGTGACGGCTGCGAGCGCACCGACCGTTCCTACCCGCAGGTGATCGACCGTGACTTCGGCGGTCTCTTCGAGCTGACCAATGTCAGCTGCGGTGCCGCCACGATCGAGACCATCACCGACCGGGCCCAGGACCCGATCGGCCGCCACCTGCCGCCCATCTCCGCAGACCCGGGCTACCCCTTCCCCGCAGTGCCCCCGCAGTCGGAGGCGGTGGGGCCCGGCACGGACGTCATCACCGTCGGCGTAGGCGGCAACACCCTTGGCTTCGCCGACATCCTCATGAAGTGCCCGACCCTGGGCGCGGAAGCGGAGGGCAAGGGAACCCCCTGCAAGGACGCCCTGGGCTCCGGCATCCAGGCCCGGCTGGACAAGGTGAGCACCGAGTACGACCGGATGCTCATCGTTCTGCATGAGCGCGCCCCGAAGGCGAAGATCCTGGCCGTCGGCTACCCCACGATCATCCCCAACGACGCCTCCAAGTGCACCTACGGCGACCTGACACAGTTCGGCACCATCACCCAGGGCGACCTGGCCTGGCTGCGCACCGACGTCCTGGACCCCCTCAACCAGGCCATCGAGAAGTCGGCCGGCACTCAGGACTACGCCGACTTCGTCGACCTCTCCCCCTCGTCCCAGAACCACAGTGTCTGTGACAACACCAAGTGGGTCGAAGGATTCATCACCCTCCCCGACCAGCTGTCCTTCGTCCACCCCAACGCCCTCGGCCACCGCAACGCCGCCGACCACATCGAAGAAGCCCTGCTCAACACTCTCACCACCAACTGACCCCACCACGCCGCTCGGGACGCTCCCGAGGGACTGGCCCCGGCACCAGTCGGGGCGGGTCCCTCTTTCCACGCCCATCCATCTCGGCTTCTCACACCTGACCAGATTCGTGCGCCATGGCACGGACGCGGCCCCCGTCGCCCGGCAGGTCGGAGCCTGGAACGGGAGATAGGTGCACTCCTCAGAAGCCCTGCGCGCCGTAGGGCGGCATCCATATCCTGAAGCGCACCGTATGGGCTGGTGCCGAAGATGTTCGGCACCAGGGGGTGGCCAAGGGTTGGGTCATGGTGAGTGCCGAAATCGCGCAGTGGATGGAGCAGGGCGGCCCGGCCGTGACCACTGCGGTGAGCGCTTACGGTGCCGCGGTGCTGACCCGGACGACGGACGCGGCCGCGGACAGCACCGTGAGTGCGGGGCAGCGGATCCTGCAGGCGGTATGGCGTCGGCGCGATGTCGCGGGGCGGGCGGAGCTGGAGCAGGTTGTAAAGGAAGCCGTCGACGAAGACAGCGATGCGTACACCACCGCTGCACTGAGCCGGATCCTCAAGCAGGCCCTGCAGGATGATGTCGAGCTCCGGGAGGAGCGGGCCGGGCTGCTGCCCGCTCAGGCTGCGGGTGGGGTGCCAATCACGGCGGCTAGTGAGCATTCGATCGCCGCGCAGCACATCGGGACTGCCATCAGCGGGCATGTCGTCCTGCCCCCCCGGATGCCTTGCGGGCGGCACAGCGGACGGAGGCGGCTCCGGGAACCTCGAATCTGCCGCCGGCCGGTCTGTGCCTCGGGCGCGAGGAGGAACTGGCCTGGCTGCGCCGCACCTTGATCAGCTCTGGTGAGGGCGCGATCTCGCAGGGCGGGACCGCACACGGGCTCGGGGGGGGATCGGCAAGAGCACCCTGGCCCTGCAACTACGCCCACCGCCACCGCGGAGACTACGGGCTGATCTGGTGGTTCAACGGCGCCTCCCCCGACGAGATCGAAGGATCCCTGATCGCCCTCACCCACCGTCTGACTCCAGAATGGGCGGCCACCGCCGAGCGCGGCGTACTGGTGGCGTGGGCAGTGCAGTGGCTGGCCTGGCACGACAACTGGCTGCTCATCTACGACAACGTCGAAGACCCCGACGACCTCAGCCCCTACCTCGGCGCCTTGCACTGCGGCCATCACCTGGCCACCGACCGTCGGGCTACCGGCTGGCCTGATGCTGTCGCCACGTGGCCCTTGAGCTCGCTCGACCCCGACGACGCGACCGACCTGCTCTTGCAGCTCGTCTCCAAGAACACTGCGCCCACCGTGCGGGAGGAACTCGACGCCCGCACGTTGGTTACGGTCCTGGGCGACCTCCACCCCGACACCCTGCACAGCCGCAACAACCTCGCCGCCGCCTACCAGGCGGCAGGAGACTTCGACCGCGCCAGCGCCCTACTTGAAAGGACCGTGACCCACTCTGTGGCTGTACTGGGCGAGGCGCATCCCCGCACTGCAGGTGTTCGCGGGAATCTTTCTTCCGCTCGAGAAGCCGCTTTGGGCATGCGTGGCTGAGTCGATGGGCTTCTGCCGATCCGACCACGACCTGCTGAGCAACGTCATCGGACACCTCGGCGTCGACGCCGTCATGATCGCCCTGGAGCGTCCGCCATGCACCAGCTTGATCACCCGTACTCGCGGTTCAACAGCACTGGTCGACGCTCACGCGGCGAGGGCGCCATCCTCAACGCGTGAAACCCGGGGCTCCAGCCGCGCTCCCGCGCTTCGACCAGGCCGTGGTTGACGAGTGCGACGCCCGCAGTCACAGCCCACCCCGGCGACCGTCATCCTGGTGTCCAGCCTGCGCCGGCTGACCCCGACGGGCGGGGTGAGGCTTCGATCTGGTCACCATGACTCGTGCTTGAGGTGGGTAAGCCCTTCGATGGCAAGCAGTCGACTCCGCAGGGTGACGTTGGGTTCTGAAGTGGTCGTCAGCATCAACACCCGTGCGGTCGGATGCTCGGGGGCGTAGAGGTCGTCTTCATCGTCGTCGCCGGGAATCGGGTTCGGCTGGATCTCGATTCTGCAGTCGGGGCCGTCCGCGCGGTGATAGATCCCCCGGTAAGAGCTGTCGTGCTCGGTGAAGACCAGCCCGAGGGAGCTGCTGGCGAGGCACGCAAGCTCGTCGGCAGTGTGACTCCTGGTGCCGTAGATGTCGTGGTCGGTCATGGTGCACCCGACCTTATGCCGCGCAGGTCGCGTGGTGGCACCCAACCCTGAGCGAAGTGCATGATGGGGCGACCACAGGAACAGGGACCGGGGCGACCAATGCTGTTTCTGCGCCGAATCACCGGCCGCCGGAGGCGGTCAGAGGGCGCTGTTGCTTAAGGGGCGGGGCGGTCGGATTCGAACCGACGTCCTCCGAGATGATGTCGCGGCGCACTACCTCTGTGCTACGGCCCCGCCTTGCTGGTGATCTTATCCCCCGATCAGGTTGATCGACAGAGGGAGAAGCGGTGGTTGATGCCATCACCAGCGCGACTGGGCCGCAGCCGACAACGTCGAGTTCGCCTACACATCAACCATCAGCTCCTGGCTGAACCGCATCTAGGCCCATCTGCCGAAACCGCCACGCCACCGGCGAACGCCTACGCCAAGTCGTCGACAGGGCGAATGTTGCCTGATGCGGTACCAGCTCGTCGTCAGTCGATGGCCTGGTAGAGGGTGGTCCAGAAGTCGTTCATGGCACGCGGCGAATCCGGGGTGGACAGGCCGACCTGGGTGAGCAGGACTCCGGTGAGCTGGTTGGTCCTGTCCGCGTAGGCGGTGGTGCCGGAACCGCCGAACCAGCCGAACTGGCCGATGGGCGCGTAGTCGCTGCGACAGGTGCGCACCGCCATCCCGAAGCCCCAGCCGCCGTTCGCCCCCTGGCCGGACGAGAGGTGGGCGACGTTGCTGAACATGGCCTCACGGGCGGCTAGTTGCTCGGGCGAGAGGCGGTTGGTGGTCATCAACTCGACGGCGGCCCGGGACAAGATCCGTTCACTCCCGTGCATCCCGTGGTTCAGCAGCATCTGGAAGTAGGCGTGGTAGTCGTCGGCGGTGGAGACCAGCCCGCCGCCGGCGCCCTGGAACGCGGGAGGCGCGCTGAACCTGCCCCCTGCCGCCTCGTCCCACACGAGGAACTCGCCGGTCCGCGGGTCGGGCCCGTACAGCGGCGGCAGTCGGTCGATCTTGTCGGCGGGCACGTGGAAGGCGGTGTCCTTCATCCCCAGCGGCTCGAGGATGCGTGCCCGCAGGAACGTCTCCAACGACTGTCCCGTGACCCTGGAGACCAGCACACCGACCACCTCGTTGCTGAGGTCGTACTGCCACCGCACTCCGGGCTGGTACTGCAGCGGCAGTTCGCCGAGGCGGCGCATCCACTCGTCCGGCTCCGGGGCCGGCTCGGATGCCACGCTGTAGTCGAGACGCTCAAAGGTCGCGGCCCTGATCGGGGAGGCCATCGACTCGAAGTCCACCCCGAGCCCGAACGTGGAGGTCAGCAGGTCCCGTACGGTGATCGGCCGGTGTGCCGGGACGGTGTCGTCCAGGGGTCCGTCGGGCCGCTTCAGCACCTGCCGGTCGGCGAGTTCGGGCAGCCACTGGTCCACGGGGTCGTCCAGCCGCAGTCGGCACTCGTCGAGGAGGAGCATCGCCGCCGCCATCGTGACCGGCTTGGACGTGGACGCCATACGGAAGATCGTGTCCCGGCGCATCGGCGCGCCACCGTCATGTCCCATCGTCCCGATCGCTTCGACGTGCGTCCGGCCGCCGCGGCCGACGAGGGCGACTAGGCCGGGAATCTTCTTGGACTCAACGTGCTGTGTCAGCACCTCGCGCAGCCGGCGCAGCCCTGCGTCGGAGAAGCCGCTGTTGCTTGTCCCCATGATGAATCTCCTGTTCACGGTGTCGTTCTCACGGCGGCCAGGATTGGCTGCCTGGCCCTTCGAACGGCCATGTGCAGAGCCTGCAGCCTTGACCCAAGGTCAAGGTCAACCCTCTGTACGGATCAATGGGTGACCGGCACCGCTGGTGCGCGCTAATCTCATCCCGGTGATCATCCGGACTTCCCGGGCGTCACCGACGCGGTGCGTGAGACCGTAGCCGCCCACGATCCGGAGGTGCGCCGAGCCGATAGCAGAAGGGCTCACGATCGGTCAGGCGGCGGCGTTCGTCGGTGTCACGATCAAAACCGTGCGGCACTATCACCGGCTCGGCCTGGTGGCCGAGCCGGAACGCGACGGCTCCGGCTACCGCCGTTACCGGTCGGACGAGCTGTTCCGGCTGGTCCAGGTCCGGACCCTGGCCGCGGCAGGCGTGCCGCTGGCCGAGATCGGTGACCTGCTCGATGCCGATCCCACGACGTTCGCCGCCACCCTGGACGACGTCCACCAGCAACTCACCGAACGGATCGACGACCTGATCGCGCGCCGCGACAGGCTGCACCGTCTCGACCATGGTGACCGCGCCCTGCTGCCCGACCGGGCCTGCGCGGTCTTGGAGCGGCTCGTCGAACTCGGCTTCGGTCCCGACTACGTGGCCGGTCAACGGGAGGCTCTGGTGCTGGCCCGGGCACTGGTTCCGGAGATCTTCGACAGTTTCCTCGCCCGGCTCGAACACTCCCTGGACGACCCCGAGTCCGTCGAGCTGACCAAGCGCGGTTGGGATGCGAGGGCCTGGGATCCGGACGACCCGCGGATCGAGGAGTTGGCGTCCGCTCTGGCCGACAGACTGCTGACCCAACAGGCGCTGCTGGCGATGCCGGCCGGGTTTCAGGACCAGTCCGACGCCGCCTCCCGGTACGCCATGGTCAACCATCACCGGGCAGACCAGTCACCGTCCATCGCCCGGTTGAACACCCTGGTCGAGGCGCACTTGCGCGCAGCGGGCATCACCGTTCCGAGACAGTGACGGTCGCTCGGCGGACCCGGCACGGCAGCCGGGTCGGCGGGTGCGGGGCCGGTGCCGGTACCGAGCGGGAACGCCGAGGCGAAGCCAGATCCGCTCGCTGCATGTCACCAACAGCACGGGAGCACGCTCGCTCTCGCCAGTCACTCCAACCCGGCGGCGGCCAGGCGACGCCGGAGCTCCTCGCCCGACACGTCTTCCACATGGGTCAGAAATACCCACAGGTGACCCGAAGGGTCCTTGAGGATGACGGTGCGGTCACCGTGGAACATGTCTTTCGGCGGCTGGAGGATCTCGGCGCCGGCCGCCTGCGCGCGCTCCGCCAGGCTGTCGACGTCCGACACGAAGACGTGCAGCGTGACGGACGTACCGCCGCCGAGCGAGGTCGGCGCGGCGAAGGAGGCGGTCTTCGCCCCGTCCACGCCGGCGTCGCCCAGCATCAGCACCGACCGTCCGATGGTGATCTCGGCGTGCAGAATCCCGCCGCCCGGAGCATCGACCCTGAAGTCCTCACGGGCACCGAACGCCCGTTCGTAGAAATCGATCGCCGCGGCGGCGTCTTCGACCATGATGTGCGGGATCACGGCATAGCGGTAGCGGTCGGGGATCTCGGTGGGGACTGCGCGCTCGGTCATGGCGAACCTCCTTGAAAGGCACCGCCGGTCGGTTCCTGCGGCTCCGGAAGGAACCTAGAAGCTCAAGTTTCCTTGAGGTCAAGCGTCGCCCAGAGGCAGAGGGATCAGGCGGACGCGTTCCCGTTGAGTGCCCTTGCGTGCCCCGGCGACGAGCCGGGCACGCAAGGGCGGCGAGGAACTACGGGTGAGGGTGTGCGGTGGGTACCGAATCGGCGGTGGCGGTCGGGGCCTTGCCCAGGAGGAGCGGGGCGAGGTCCGGGTCCGTACCGCCGCCCGCGCGGACCGCCTTACGGGAGGCGTTGTTCGAGCCCGTGCCGGAGGCGCCCGTTCCGCCGGTGCCGGTGCTCGGTGGTGCGGGGATGGAGGCCGTGCCGGATCGCGCCGATTCCGTCTGGCCGTTGACTGCTGTTACCGCGAACTCGAAGTTCCAGTTGCCGGGGAAGAGGAAGGCGATGCCGCGCTGGGGGGTGTCGGAGATGGTCTCGTCGGACTGCCAGGGGCCGTTCGTCGTGCGGTTGCGGTACCAGACGCGGTATCCGGCGGCCTGCGGGGAACCGCTCCAGTCGAGCTGCACCGTCGTGGCGTCCAGGGACTTGATGCGCAGGTCCGTCGGGACCGGTGGGGTGCGGGCGCCGATGGTGACGGGGCGGGCGCCGTTGGGTATACCGCCGCCCACCGCGTTCCAGGTGACCATGGCGATCAGGTAGTGATGGTTCGGGGTCAGGCCGTCGATGTGTGCCGAGGTGCCGCGCGTGGCCGTGCTCTGCAGGAAGGCGCCCGGGGTGTCCTTGTCCCAGGTGATGATCTCGTAGCGTTCCACGCTGTCGCTGTACGGTCCCGTGGCGGGCTCCCAGGAGAGGTCCACGCCGTCCGTGGTCGGGTTGGTGAGGATGTGCGTGGGTGCCGCCTCGGTGTGGGGGTGTGCGGTGGCCCGGACGATCGGGGACCATGCGGAGATGCCGTCGTCCGCGTCGTCGACGCGGACGGAGTACTCCCATTCCCAGCCGTCCTGGGTCCCCGTCGTGTCGTAGCGGTTCGCCTGGACCGGTGTCTCGGTCCAGGCGGTGGCGCCCACCATGCGGGAGCGGACCGTGTAGCCGCGCGCGCCGTACACCCGGTTCCAGGTGACCGTGACGCCCAGGTCGCTGGGGGCGGCCTGGACGTTCGCCGCGATGCCCACGGGTCGGTCCGGGGCCGTGCGGGGGACGTTGGGCACGGTCTGGCCGATGCCGTACCGGTCGTGGAGGGTGGTCTCGAAGGCGTGCGCGATCTGGAACTCGCCGAGCGCGTTGGGGTGCAGCCCGTCGTAGCCGGCGGGGCAGGCGTTGCGGGCGCAGCTGTAGTTGCCCGACCAGTCGACGAGCTCGACCGGTGAGACGGGGGTGCTCCACTGCGGGAGTGCCTGGCGCAGCATCAGGTCGTAGTCGGTGGTGCTGAGGGGAAGGTCGTCCCGGCCGCCGATGTACGTGCGCTGGGGGACGTCGGCGACGGCGAACTTGACGTCGGGACGGGCGGCCCGCGCCTCGTCCACGAAGGTCTTCATGCTGTCGAGCGTCCCCTGCGGGCCGCTCACGAACCAGCCCATGTCGTTGAAGCCGAGGCCGACGAGGATGAGGTCCGGGTTGTACTGCGCCACCATCCCCCGGATCAGCTTCTTGTCCTGCATCGCCTGACGGCCCCAGACCCCGAAGTGGTCGCTGTCGAAGGCGGGGTCGACGCCTGCCGCGTAGCCGCCGGAGGTGTCCGGGGCGTCCAGCGAGGCACCGGGGGTCTCGCCCTGCAGAGCGGGCCGCGCCGGGGGCTGCGGCTGGGCCTGCGCCTTTGTGCCCTTGTACGGTCCGACGAAGTCGACGGCGATGTGCTGGTCGTGGAACCACTTCCAGAGGCGGTAGCGCCAGGTCCAGTCGCCCTCGTATCCCTGTGTCATGGAGTCGCCGACGACCATGACCCGCAGGGGTGCGCCGTTTCCTCCGATGCCGTGCTGGAGGTCGTTCAGGCGGCGCAGCAGGGCCGGCACCATCTCGTTCAGGCGGTCGCTGATGTACGTCAAGGGGTTGCCGAGGTTGCCGATCTTGGCGGCGAAGGCGCGCAGGCTGAGCTGGAGCCTGGTGACGAAGACCCCGGCGGAGTCGCCCGCCCACTTGACCAGGTAGCCCGAGGCGGCACCCGACACCGCGCCCCAGAAGGCCGCGCCGAGCAGGGCGGCCAAGGTGTCCGTGTCCCCGAAGGACACGTTGTCGAAGGCCGCGTTCATCGCCTCGGTGACGAACCCGCCGGTCGCGCCTCCCACGCCCGCGCAGACGGGGGCGGCGAGCGGGGCTCCTGGAGCCATCAGGGCGAGGCAGATGGCGCTCGCCCCGAGGCTCACGGCCCAGCCGACCCCGTTCGCGATGAACTTCTGCCACCACGTGGCGCTCGCTCCGACCTCTGCCGTCGGCAGGACGAGAACGATGCTGTCGCCCGTGGCCGTGATCCGGCCGTCGTAGTCACCGGCGTCCGTCGCCGGGTAGAGCCCCACCGCGTTGTCCCGCGCGTGGTCGTAGAGCGCCTGGGCGAGGGTGTGCCCGGAGTCCTGGTCGGCCTGGACGGCCGCGACCGCGTCCTGGGCCAGGGCGCGGATCTCGTCGCGGCGCTCGGGCACGTTGTAGTCGAACGCGACGACGAGGTCGCCGTCGCTGTGGGCGAGCGTGCGCAGTGCACCCGCGTCTCCGGCGCAGCCCATGCGGATGCTCATGGCCGGGGCGTCGGCCGTGGCCTCGAACGAGGTGGCGTGCGCCGCGCACGCCGCGCCGGAGTCCGCTTCTCCCGCCTCGGCCGCCGACACGGGGCCCGCGCTGAGCGCGGAACCGGTCACCACCATGGCCAGGGTGAGCAGGAATATCACCAGGTGACCGGCGAGAGTTCGGCGCGGGCCGACCCTGCGCCGTGGTCTCGCTGATCTGTGTAACGCACGCATGGGGAACCGTGTTTCCTTCCGGATCGTCAAGAGGTGGCGCCGCCGGGGCAAACGCACGGCGGGAGCGCGCCACGGGCACGCGCTCCGCACTCGACCGAGCCTCCCCAGGGCCCCTTCGTGGCCGCCGCTCTCCGCACGCACCCGCTCCGCGCCGCAGTACGGAGAACGCACCGGCCGACGTCGTGATCATCATCGCTCCTCGGGCCGCGCGCCGGAACGCTGTCACGTGAAGAAAGCACGAACTCATCGGTGGGGCTGCTCAGCCGGCGGTTCGTGGACGGTCAGGGGGCGATGCCGATTCCGTCGATCCGGCCCCAAGTCCGTTCTTGTGCAGGGGACATGGCTGGCCAGCGGAAGTCACCGGGACGCGGACGGGCTACGGTGGCGAAGGACGTCGGCCGGTATTCGGGGTCGTAGTGGCAGCCGGTGCCGTACGTGGCGTCGAATGTGATGCAGGAGTGGGCGATCGCGGGGGCGGTGGGCCTGTGTCCGGGCGTGCCTGTTCCACCCGACGTTCTGGATGGAAGACAGCTGCTACCTCCGGGGCCTCTTCGTCACCCGGGCTGTGGGGTCCGCCGTGAAGCGGGCGACACCCGCGTTGAGCGCCTTGTCGTCGTGCGAACCGTCGTACAGGACGGCCCGGTTGTTGAACGGGTTGCGCCCGTCCAGGCGCTTGAACACGATGTTCTGGAACAGGAACGTGGCGTACTGCATGTTTGGCCGCCGTGCGCGTGTACGACGAGGGCGCCGTTCCACCGCGTGGGGACGGCCATCGTGTAGTAGGCGCCGTTGGTGTCCCGGCCGGAATAGCAGGCGGCCTTGGCAACCAGGCCGGCGGGGCAGGGCGCCGCCGACGGCTGCGAGGGGTCGGCCCGTGCGCCCTTCGCCCCGCCGAAGGTGCCCGCGAGGACAGCCGCCGACACGGCGGCCGGCACCGCCAGGCGGCGTCGTCGTGTGCGCCGGGGCCGGCGCACCGGCTGGCTGGGCGCTGTCGGCATGGCACCGCTTCCCTTCGTGGTGGGGGCTGGTGGGATCAGACGGAGGGCACGGGCAGCGTGGCCAGCGGCACGTGTTGCTGGCCGGAGTGGACGTCGCGGTCGCGCAGGGACGCCTGGGTGACGGGGCGCGGGAAGGAGATCTTGACGACGTTCAGCGAGGGGACGCGGAAGATCTGGATGTCGTCCGGGAGCACTCCGTAGAGGCGGGCGACGGTGTGCTCGTCCAGGAACGTCTCGTCGGCGGCGATGCGGTAGGCGTCCTCGTCGCGCAGGAAGAGTTCGATGGTGACCCAGAAGGGTCCGGCGTTCTTGGAGCGGACCTCGTGCGACAGGTCGGCCAGGGTGACGGTGTCGGTCTCAGCCATGGTGGGCGGGCTCCTGGGCCTCGATGCGGAACATGTCGGTGGGGGTGATGCTGTCCACGGTGTGGTGGAGCACGAACTCGTAGGCCGCTCCGCGCTCGGTCTCGGCGGGCGAGGTGGCGAAGGCGAGGCTCGGCAGGTAGTTCATGTCGCGGGTCGGCAGGTGCAGCATCAGCGGGTTGGCGATCTTCGCCACGGCGGTGGCGGTGGCCTGGTCCGGTGCGCTGACGAGGAGCATGACGCCGACCTCGCGCGGGGGTGTCCGGGCGGGATCGTTCTTGCCGAGTACGGCGTTGTGGCCGTAGAGGCGCACGTCGAAGGCGTACTTGTCGGCGCCGAGGCCGAGGGTCTGCTCGACGCGCTGGGTGAGGATCTCGTGCAGCAGGTCGGCCCAGTCCTCGATCCTGGCGAGGATGTGCGGGTCGCGGATGGCGCTGAAGGACATCGTCTCGTAGCCCGTGACGCGGGCGCCTTCGAGCTTGACGGTGTGCTGCTCGGCGACGTGGAACAGGGAGCCCTCCACGCGTACCCTGCGGTCGTCCAGGGCGGTGTAGGTGGCGTCGCTGACGTCGATGGTGCCGTCGGGCTCGCGCATCCGGAACGGGTTCACGGTCTCGTAGAGCATGTGCGCGGCGACCGAGATCGGCGTGCAGGAGACGTCCGGGTGGAGCGGTTCGATGACGAACCCGGTGGCGTCGATGGTGGCGAGCACCCCGCCCTCGCGGGGGTTGCTGGTGCACTGCCCGCCGCACTCGACGATCTTGGCGGCGTGCCAGGTCGGGCCGGCCGGCATGCCCTTCATGAGGGGGTAGGCGGCTGCGACGGCCGTGTCGGTGGCGCGGCCCGCGAGCACGACCTGGGCGCCGGCCTCCAGGGCGGCGACGATCGGCTCGTGTCCCATCATGCCGACGATGTGCGTGCAGTCGTCGAGCGTCTCGGGCCGCAGCTCCCCCAGCGGGGGCAGCGGTCGGATGTGGCCGGCGGCGAGCCGCTCCTTGAGGCGGCCGGCGTCCTGCTCGCTGTAGATGCGTGCGACCGGCAGGTCCAGGCCCTCCTCGGCCTGGATGTCGTCGACGATGCCCGCGACCCAGTCCACGCCGTCGTCGGTGCCGCTGGTGCCGCACGAGCCCACGATCAGCGGGATGTCCACGCGGGCTGCGGCTTTGAGCAGTACGCGCAGGTCGCGGGCGACTGCCGCGCGGGTGGTCTTGGGCTGCGAGGAACCCAGGTAGTAGGGGCCGGAGTCGGTGCTGCCGCCGTCCACGGAGATGACGTCGGCGCCCAGTTCCAGACCGCGTTCGATCGTGATGTCAGGGAAGCCGGCGCCGAGCATGCCCGCCGGTGTCAGGACCCGCACGGAGCCGGCCGGTTCGTCGCCCATCGTTCTGTCTCCTTCTTGTCGTCGGTCTTGTGGTGGTCTTGTCTTGTCGGTGGCGGCCGGCGGTGGCAGCCGGTCAGCGGCTTTGCAGGAAGAGGGTGTTGACCGCGAAGCGGGGTCGGCCGTCGAGCGCGGCGACCACCTCTTCCGCGCCTTTGATGCCGGAAGCCCGGCGGGCTTCGGCGGTCTGTCCCGCGAGGTGGGAGTGGACGACGATCCCGTCCACGTCGCGCAGGGGGCTGTCGGCGGGAAGCGGCTCTTCGTGCACCACGTCGAGGGCGGCGCCCGCGATCCCTCCCGTACGGACCGCGTCGGCGAGGGCGGGCTCGTCGACGATCGCGCCCCGCGCGGTGTTGATCAGGATCGCCGTCGTCTTCATTCGTGCGAACGCCGATGCGTCCAGCAGGCCGCGGGTGCGGTCCGTGAGTGCGGTGTGGACCGACACGTAGTCGGCGGTGGCGAGGAGTTCGGAGAGCTCGACGAAACGCACGGCCGGGTCGGTGCGTTCGGTCTCGGGCACGTTGGTCGTGCAGAGCACGTTCATGCCGAACGCCCGGGCCAGCGGGACGACGGCCCGCGCCGCCGCCCCGTACCCGATCAGCCCGAGCGTGGAGCCGCGCAGCTCATGACCGTCCTCCCTCGGCCAGGAGCCGGCCCTGACCCCCGTCGCGCTGTGCACGAGATGTCGGGCCGCGGCGAGGAGCAGACCGAGGGTGTACTCGGCCACGGCGTTGGCGTTCACGCCCGGCAGGTTGCTGACCGTGATGCCGAGCTTGCCCGCGGCGGCGATGTCGATGGAGTCGTAGCCGACGCCGGTGCGCACCAGGGCGCGCAGTCGGGGTGCGCGGGACAGGACCTCGGCGGTCAGGGGCTCGTTGGCGACCAGGGCCGCGTCGGTCCCGGCGAGGGCGGCCACGAGGGACTCGGGGTCGCGGCGGCCGGTCATCGGCTCGTGGACGGTCGTGTGGCCGTGGCCGCGGAGGTACTGGTCGCTCTCGTCACCGGGCCGCAGGTAGTCGGTGGTGATCAGGATGTGGGACACGTGTTCCTCGTCTTCAGGCTGTGCCGGTCGCTGGACGTATGGCCACGGCGGGACGACAGGGCCGGTTAGCGCGTGAGCACCAGGCCGGCGCGCCGTCGCAGCCTGCTGATCCTGGTGACGACGATGATCGACAGAGTGGCGACCACGGCGATGTCGACGAGCATCAGCGGCCAGCCGGTGACGTCCACCATCGCGCCCACCAGCGCGGGGCCGAGAAAGCCGCCTCCGGTCCAGGCGACGGTGTACAGGCCGCCGTAGGCCGCGAAGACCTGGGCGGAGGGGGCGAGGTTCCACAGGACGACGACACCGTTGACGAGGAAGCAGGCCCCGCCGGCCGCGGCGACGCACAGGGCCACGAGAGTCCCGGCGGGATTCTGCACGGCTGTCCCCAGGATCATGGCCGCGGCGAACGCGGTCATGCCCGTGGCCATCACCCGCAGTCGGCCGAAGCGCTCGGCGAACATGGCCGCGGGGTAGGCCGCGAGGATGAACGCGATCCCGCTGGGCAGGGTGAGGCTTCCGGCGTCGCCGCGTGACATGGTCAGGGCTTCCATGCCGTACGGCGTGATCAGTGACCGGGATGACGCCCAGGCGCTGCCGAACAGGAAGATCGCGGCCAGGAGCAGGAGCCGACTGCGGTCGCGGTCCTTGATGATGTCGACGAAGGTGTCACGCACCCGGGGCGCGGCGGGTTCCGTGGTACGGGGGTCTTCGCTCTTCGCCGGCAGGGACCGGTAGGCGGAGGAGCGGCTGTCCCTCACGGTGAGGGAGAGCACGCCGATGGAGATCAGCATGATGAGTGCGGGAATCGCGAACGCGGTCTTCGGATGGTCGTCGACCAGCAGGAGGCTGATGAGCGCGGCGACGATCGTGGTGATGCTGGAGGCGATCTTGACGGCGGCGTTGGCGCGGCTGCGTCGTTCGGGCGCGATGAAGTCCGGTACGAGGGCCTCGGCGATCGGCTTGAAGGTGTTGGCCACCAGGGCGTAGGAGAACATGACGGCGATCAGGAGCGGCAGGGAGGCCGCGGCGTGCGGGATGAGGACGAACAGCACGGCGGCGATGGGCATGCCGACGACCAGGTAGGGCATGCGACGCCCCCACGCGGTTCTCGTGCGGTCGGAGCGGGCGCCGATCCACGGCTGGATGAAGATGCCGAGGAGGTTGTCCATGCCCATCAGCAGGCCCACCACGGCCGCGCTGGTGAGGTGTTCCCGCAGTAGTGGCGGGACTTGCGACTCGTAGAAGTTCCAGGTCGACTCCTGTGCGAAGACCGCGAGGGCGACCAGAAAGGTGACGCGTCGGGTGCCTGAGCGTTTCTCTGCCGGCGTCGTGGTCATGCGGGTCCGTCCTTCCTCGAGGTCATGCCGAGGCCGCGATGCGGTCCGCGACGGCCTTGCCCAGTCCGGCCGTGGTGCCGGTGCCGCCGAGGTCGGGGGTGACGACGTCGGGCCGCTCGTCCAGGACGCCCTCGATCGCGTTCACCATGCGTTCGGCCGCTTTGAGTTCGCCGAGGTGAGTGAGCATCATGGCGCCGCTCCAGATCTGGCCGACGGGGTTCGCGATGCCCTGGCCGGCGATGTCCGGGGCCGATCCGTGGACCGGTTCGAACAGGCTCGGGAACGTCCGGTCGGGGTTGATGTTGGCGCTGGGGGCGATGCCGATCGTGCCGGTGCAGGCGGGCCCGAGGTCGGAGAGGATGTCGCCGAAGAGGTTGCTGGCCACCACGACGTCGTACGTGTCGGGCTGGAGGACGAACTTGGCGGTCAGGATGTCGATGTGGTCCTTGTCCGCGCGCACCTGCGGGTAGCGGGCCGCCATCTCGGCGGCTCGTTCGTCCCAGTACGGCATGGAGATCGAGATGCCGTTGCTCTTCGTCGCCCAGGTCAGGTGCTTGGCAGGGCGGGTGGCGGCCAGTTCGAAGGCGTAGCGCAGCACACGGTCGACGCCGGTCCTCGTCATCACGGTCTCCTGCAGCACCGTCTCCCGGTCGGTGCCCTCGAAGATCCGGCCGCCGATGCTGGAGTACTCGCCCTCGGTGTTCTCCCGCACGACGAAGAAGTCGATGTCGCCGGGCTGGTGGTCGCGCAGCGGACCGCGCACCCCGCGCAGCAGCCGGACCGGGCGCAGGTTGATGTACTGGTCGAAACCCCGTCGTATCTGCAGCAGGCTGCCCCACAGCGACACATGGTCGGGAACGACCTCGGGCCATCCGACCGCCCCGAAGTAGATCGCGTCGAAGCCGCTGAGCACGTCCCGCCAGTCCTCGGGCAGCATCGTGCCGTGTTCGAGCCAGTAGTCGGCACTCGCGAAGTCGAACTCGGTCACGTCGAGGGCGAACCCGTGGGACGCGGCGGCGGCCCGCAGACTCCGCAGGCCCTCAGGCACCACCTCCCGGCCGATCCCGTCCCCCGGAATCACTGCGATGCGGTAGCTCTTCGGCACGGGCTGACTCCTCGGCCTGGACGATCGACGTACGTGACCCGCGGGGGCCCACCCCGATCGACGGGGCTGCTCTGCTGCGCGGCGTGACATCACCTTGGCGACCGCCGCGAGACGTTACAAGGGCATGACAGGCAAGGTAGGTTTTCGTCCATGGAAAGCCTCCCCGGCTCCGCCCGCTTTCCGCTCGCCGCCTCCGCACAGCAGGGTGACCTGTACTTCTTCCATGTGGTGGCATCGAGCGAGACCCTGACGGCCGCATCGCGGGAGCTCGGCTGCTCCCTGCCCGTCGTCAGCAGACGCCTCAGCGCGCTGGAGCGCCGCCTCGACGTCCGGCTCGTCCAGCGCGGTGCCCGGCGGCTGACGCTGACCTCGGAGGGCGCGCTGTACGCCGCGCGTGTGGCGGCCATCGTGGAACAGATCCGGGAACTCGAGGAGACCATCGCCGGCACGGCGGGCGAGCTGCGCGGCACCGTCGTCGTGGAGGCCACGCTCGGGCTCGGCCGCGCGCACATCGCCCCGCTCCTCGGTGAGTTCGCTGCCGCGCATCCCGGTCTGCACGTGCGTATGCAGAGCTCCGCCCTCCCGCTGCGGCGGCGCGAGTTCGACGTGGCGGTGCATGTGGGCGCGCCACCTGACTCGACGTTGCGCATGCGGCGCCTCGCCCGGAACCGGCGCGTGCCCTGCGCGTCACCGTCCTACCTTGCCGGGCGCGGTGTCCTGGGCCGTGTCGAGGACCTGGCGGACCACGACTGCATCGTGCTGCGGGAGAAGGAGAGCGACTTCGCGCTCTGGCGCTTCGGGGACGAGGACAACCCCCGGCAGGTACGGGTCCACGGCAGCCTGTCCAGCAACGACGGCGACGTGGTGACCGCGTGGGCCCTGGAAGGCCGTGGCGTGATCATGCGTTCGCAATGGCATGTCCAGCCTCATCTCGACCGTGGCGAACTCGTCCATGTCCTGCCGCACGTGCCCACGCCGGCGGCCGACATCTACGCCCTGCTGGAGAGTGACGGCCACGTCCCGCGCCGGATCAGCGCGCTCATCGACCACCTCGCCCAACGGCTGCCGGAACGGCTGGACGGCGCGCGGTAGGCGGCCGTACTCGGGTAATTCGACAGCCTGAAGTGTGCAGTCTGGGGTGTGCAGTCTGGGGTGTCGTTCTATGCTGCGGGGCATGACGGCAGATCAGGAGTCCCTGACCGAGACGGCGATCCAGGCGGCCGGCGACGTGTGGGTGGTGCAGGCCCGGCTGCGGCGCAGACTCATGGCCCTCGAAGGCATCGGTGGGACCGCAGGCCCGGAAGGAGGCGAATCGGAGGAGCTCACTCCCGCTCAGGCCTCGCTCCTGCGCCGCCTGGCAAAGCACGGGCCCGCCTCCGCGAGCGATCTCGCCGCCGCCGAGGGCGTACGGCCGCAGTCCACGGCGAAGACCGTCATGGCGCTGGAGCGGGCCGGGCTCGTGGCGCGCAGCCAGGACCCCCACGACGGACGCCGCCTGCTGGTGTCGCTCACCGAGCAGGGGCATGCGCGGCGCCAAGGGGACCGCCGTGCCCGTCAGGCCTGGCTTGCCCGCGCGCTTCAGGAACTGGGGAGCGAGGAGGAGGTGCGGGCCGTCGTCACGGCGATGGCCCTGCTCGACAAAGTGGCCCAGATGTGAAGCGAATATCCGGGCGCCGGCTTCGGGCCGAATCCGAGAGCTTCGACCGGCGCCTGCTCGCGCCGATGATCCTCGGATCGGTATTGAACCCGATCAACTCCTCCATGCTGGCGGTCGCGTTGATCCCCATCGGGCGGGCTTTCGACGCCCCGCCCTCGCAGACGGCCTGGCTCGTCGCGGGGCTCTATCTGGCCACCGCCGTCGGCCAGCCGGTCGTCGGCAGGCTCGTCGACGCGTTCGGGCCGCGCCGGCCCTACCTCGCGGGCACGGCCCTGGTCGGGCTCGCCGGCCTTCTCGGTGCCCTCGCACCGCACTTGTGGGTCCTGGTCGTCTCGCGCGTACTCCTCGGTCTCGGCACTTCGGCCGCCTATCCAGCGTCGATGTCGCTGCTGCGCTCCGAGTCCGACCGCACCGGGAGGCAGAACCCGAGCGCAATCCTGGCCACGCTCTCGATCTGCAACCAGACGATCTCCGTCGCCGGCCCCGCCCTGGGCGGACTGCTGATCGGTGCCGGCGGCTGGCACTGGATCTTCGCGATCAACGTGCCCCTGTCCCTGGCCTGTCTCGTGCTGGGCGCGCTGCGGCTGCCGCCGGCCGTGCGGTCGGCGGGGTTGACGACGCGGACGACGAGGACCGACGTGGTGGGGATGCTGCTGTTCGCCGCGTCCCTGACCGCGTTCGTGCTCATCCTGTTGCACCCAGCCGCCGCACGCTGGTACTTGCCAGGGCTCGGCCTCGTCATCGGCGCGGCGTTCGTCCGCCGGGAACTCCTCACTGAGGGGCCGTTCCTCGAACTGCGCGTCCTCAGGGGCAACACGCCGCTGCTCGCCACGTACGCCCGACAACTCCTGACCTACACCGCGTCGTATTCCTACCTCTACGGATTGAGCCAGTGGTTCCAGGACGGCCGGGGGCTGAGCGCGCCGCAGGCCGGTCTGCTGGTCCTGCCGATGTCGGTGACGGCCATCGGCGTCACCGCGTTGGCCGGGCGCAGCGGCCGGGTGCGGGGCAAGCTCGTCGTCGGCGCCATCGCGCAGTGCGTGGGCTGCGGTTCCCTCCTGCTGCTTCGTGACAACAGTCCCCTGTGGCTGCTCGTGTCCGTCGGCGTGCTGCTCGGACTGCCGCAGGGGCTCGTCGGCCTGGCCAACCAGACGGCGTTGTACGCACAGGCCGAGCCCGCCCGCATCGGCGCGTCCGCCGGGCTGCTACGGACCTTCATGTACCTGGGCGCGCTTCTCGCCTCCGCCGCCAGTGCACTCTCCTTCGACGACGGAGCCACCAGTGCCGGGCTGCACACGATGGCCTGGCCGCTGCTCGGCGTGGCTGGTGTGTTCCTACTGGTGTGCGTGGGAGACCGTTCGCTGCCGAAGCTGTGACAGGTGATGGGCGCACCACCCCTGATGATCACGCGATGGCCGCGCCCTGTCCCCCACCCCAAGCCCGCAGCGAGACCACGAAATCGGACTGAAGCATCAGGCGTGCTCGAACAGAGCTACTACGCTCTGCGGTGCTTCCCGGCCGAAGAATGTCTCCAGATTCCGCGCCGAGCGGCCGGCGGCGTCGCTACTCCGCCGAAACAGCCGCTCTTCGTAAGCGGTCAGCGCGACCTCGATGTCACGTTCCTCGACCAGCTTGCTCGCCAGGTCCGCGCCGTCGTACATGGCGAGGTTCGCTCCCTCTCCGGCGAAGGGCGACATCAGATGCGCGGCGTCGCCGACCAGCGTCACACCGGGCACCCTGTCCCAGGTGAGCCCTGTGGGAAGGACATAGATGGGTCGGAGCCGCGGTTCCGCGTGACTCCGTGTCACGAATGTGGTGAGCAGCGGCGACCAGTCATCGAACTCATCGGCGAGTTGCCGGAGACCCGTGGACGGGTCGTCGCCGAAGTCGACCGACCTCATCCACTCCTCGGGCTTGTTCAACGCCACGTATCCGCGCACGTGCCCGTCGGCGTCGCGATGGGCGATGATGCCTCTGCCCGGCTCGACCGCCATCAGCGTGCCATTGCCGATCGCGGCCACGCTCGCCTGACGGTCCTGGCCGCCTGCGGCGAGCGCGATGTCGATGAAGCAGGTCCCGCTGTACAGCGGCTTGGCCGGGGTGAGCAGCGGACGTACCGTCGACCAGGCACCGTCCGCGCCGATGACGATGTCGGCGCACGTGGTGGAACCTTCCGCGAAGGTGAGGTCGTAGCCGCCCTCCGCACGGTGCCGGATCGAGGCGAGCTTGTGCCCCCACTTGATCGTTCCGGGCGCCAGCGAGTCGACGAGCAGGCGCCTGAGTTCGCCGCGGTCCACTTCGGGACGCGCCGAACGGGGGTCCGCAGGTATGTCGAGCAGAATCCTGCCGTGGCGGTCGACCACACGTTTGGCGTCCTCGCCCGGGCGAACCAGAGTGAGGAACCTGCTGTGGAGACCGGCTGCGCGAAGCGCGACCTGGCCTGTCTCTTCGTGGATGTCGAGCAGGCCGCCTTGCGTGCGGCTCGCCACCGACGCCTCAGCCTCGTAGACCGTCGCGGCGACGCCGTGCGCCTGAAGCACCCGGGCGAGCGTCAGCCCGCCCAGTCCCGCTCCGACAATGGCGATGGTCCGCTGCATGCTGCGCTCCTCTGTTGCGCCGGCACGCGCCGGCGATGATCAGCGCCGAAAGCGGACGGGGTGCCCGATCTCGGCAAGGAGACGCTCACCGAACAGAACCATCTGCAGCGATGTGTGCGCGACGTCCGAGGAGTGGACCCTCGGAGCATCGTTTTTCGCGACCCTGGGACTATAACGCGCATCCGCCTCTCGGTGACCTGGGGTCGTCCACGCTGCGATGGACCTCGCCGGCCACGTTCGTCCTCGGCAACCGGTCCGACCAGCCTTGTCGAGCGCCTTGTGCTGGATGAGTTGTGGGTGGGTGCTGTTCCGGCGGGTGGTGGCATCGGCTGGGGGCAACCGTCCGCAGGGCGGAGGCGAGCGGCGAGCGGCGAGCGGCGAGCGGACGACCGTATCGAAGGGCTTGATGCCTTCGTGCTTCGTGGGGGCCCGTCCTACCTGGTGGAAGACCGCAGAAGATGAAGAACAAGCTAAGCCAGCGATGGCACACCGAGAAGGAATGTCCGCGGGCCATCCTGTGTCTTCCTGAGCTATCGGAGGAAAGCCGGAGAAGTGATCTGCAAGCTCCACACATCGCCGTGTCCCGGGAAGTCCCCGCGCACGGCACTCGGGTCGTGCACGACGTGGATGGTCACGCCGGTTTGGCGTTCCTGGAAGAGTCGGTATCCCGGTGACTCGTCGAGTGCTTCCAGCGTGCCACGCCCGGGAATCCGCTCATGCGCCCTCTGCACATCCGTCCAGCTCGTGATCTGCTCGAACCGGATGCCGAGCTGATCGGCGACCTCGCTCCTCAACTCCGGCAGGTGCAAAAGCCGTTGAACTTCCAGCGAGAACGCCTGGCATCTCCAGTTCGGGGCGTCGGAGCACGTCACCTCGAAGAGGCCGTAGTCCCTTCGCAGCGTCCTCGAATCGCGGCGGCCGGTGATGTCGTCCACATGCAAGAGCGGGATGACGTGATCGAGTTCCTCGAGGCTGCTCCCGACTCCGGAGCCGAAAAGCGAACCGGTCGCGATCGCGCGGGCGATGAATTCCTCTCCAGTCATCCCAGTTCCTCCAGGGCCGACGGATGAGCCGGGTCCGCGAGCGCCGCTGCGGTGGCCTGTGCGAAGGCTTCAGGGTTGTCCAGCATGATGTTGTGGCCACAGTCCGGAACCGGGACGACGGTCACCCCGGCCTGGGCGAGTGCGTCGGTGCCCGCGAGCGGACCGTCGGCCTCAGGCAGCAGGTAGGCGCGGGGGATCTTCAGCTCCAACAGTAGCTCGCGCATGGTGGGAACCGTCCCGCGGACCAGGTGGGAGCCACTGCGGTGGAGGGCTTCGAGTCCGGCCAGGCGCATGGTGGACCACCATAGTCGAAGCCGGTCGGCCGGTCGCTGATGCCGTGCCCGAGCAGGTCGACCAGCAGCGAACGGTGACCGGCCAACAAGGGGTGGACCGCGACCTCGGTGAAGTAGGCGGGCGACGTCGCGCCCAGGCCGTGGATATAGACGCGGGAGGGCTCCCGGCCGGGCAGCTCGACCCAGCGGATCTGATCTCCCTCGCCCGTCACGGTAGCGGTACGCATAGCCGACTCCCCTGCAATCAAGATCGGTGAAGGGCCGAGAGTACCCACCAGGCCGGGCAAGCTGCCGCTGCCCCTCACCACAGCCGCGCCTGCGCACCTGAGAGTCAGGCTGTCCGGCCCCAGACGCCATGGCTTGGGGGGTGCACTGCCAGCGCCGAATGGGCCGCTGACTGCAGGCTCGGCGGCAGGCTTCTGCCCCAACCAGCTGCCCTACGCCGAGCGAAGCGATCCGAGCGAGAGTCCACCCCACGACATCCCCATACGGACGACTCTGCCCAGTCATGCCAGCCGCCCCACCGGCACCCGAGTACCGGGGAAAGCCCTGGCGCGCGGGGATCGCGCAGGAATCACCATGATTCGGCCTGCAAGAACACTCTGATCACTTCCACGAAGAACCAAATGGAGAACCCCAGACAGGCAAGCCACAAACCCCACAGGACCCAGCGGACCTCTCGTCGCATATGCACGAGCCGATCATCCTCCTCCGGGCGCTTTCGTCGGCCGGTTTCACCGCCACGCGGCGGCAGCGGGCATCACCAACCACGTGTGCGGATGCCTTGTGAGCTAGTACCGCATATAGCCACGTTCGCGCCGTCTGGCGAACGGGGCAGCTACAGATAGCTGTTGGACGCCATCCGCGTAGTCTCGCGGGGTGCATTCTCATCTGAGCTTCGAGAACCCCCCTGCGCTGCCTCACGGGGTGGTGATCGAAACGATGGAGCGGGCTCTGCGGGACCGCTCGGCGGAGGGTGAGGCGGCGGGTGTTCTGGTCGGGACCGCATTGAACGACGACGACGCGGAGTTCGTCGAGCACTGGTGCGTGCAGGTTGGGAGGCGGGCCGTGTCGGGCAGTCCGTTGCTTGGGCTGGCCGGGCTGTGCCTGGGACACACCGCTCGACGTTTCGGGCGCCTGAGCGATGAAGCCCTCGCGCTGGCGAGGTCCCTGGCGGCGCGGGCCGAGGCCGACCCGTCGGACGTGGACGGTCGGGCCGCCGACGGCTATGACGACGTCCGGAGCTTCCTTCACAGGTGGTGACAGCTGTCGCCGCCGTGGCAGGTCAGGCGGCGTTGGCCCTGCTCATCAGGGGGTCGAAAAATCGAACAGTGCGCGTTGAGTCGGCTGCCGCGGGCTCGTAGGCATCGGATCGACGGACCCGCAGACCGGGCCACCCGATGCCGGTTGGACGCCTGCACCAGTCCTACTGAGCACCCGCGAGGTCACCGAACGCCCAGCTGGCGGCCGTCGGGGCGCTCGATCCCCCGACCGCCCCCTCGGTCTGCGCGACGGTCTCCGCGTGTTACAGGACCGGTCGCGAGGTCAGGACGTCAGCGCCGCGAGCTCCGCGTTGGCGCGCTCGGTGACCAGGGCGAGGACGCGGCCGGCGGCGGTCAGGTCCTCGGCGGGTATCCCGCCCCAGATGCGGGCGGAGATGGGAGCGGTCTCCGCGCCGGTGGCGGCGAGCAGCTCACGCCCCGCGTCCGTCGGGCGAAGGTGCGCGCCGTCCGCGACGAGCAACTGCTTGGCCAGCAGTTCGTCGAGGGTGGCGCGAATGTCGTCCGGATCGGCCTTGAGGGAGGCCTGGACCTGGGTGATGAGGTCGTCCGACGTCTGCGGGGTCTCGGTGGTGATGGCGGCGCGCAGGGCGACCTGCTGCTGGAACGTGACGCCGTGCCGGGCCAGGACGTGCTCCAGGACGCCGCGGGCGGCGTAGTGGGCCAGGGCGAGGGCGCGGGCATCGGCAACCGGCGGGGTGGCGGTGGTGGTCATGATGTTCTCCTCTGCGTGCTCTGGTCGTTCGGTACGGATGGAGCGAGAGGTACGTCGAGCAGGGTCGTCAGCTCCTCGGTGAACGCGCGCGTCCGCGGGTCGTTGAGGCCTCCGAGCGGCTCCAGGAGTTGCTGGAGCAGCCCCTGGACCACGGCGATGGCCTGCCGCGTGACGGCCTGTCCTTGCTCGGTGAGGGCGAGTTGTACGGCGCGCGGGTCACGGGGATCGCGGGTGCGCTCGATCAGACCGGCCGAATCCAGGACGCGCGCCAGCTTCGAGACGTACAGCGCCTCCAGACCGGTGTGGTCGGCGAGCCGGCGCTGGCTGGGCCGCTCGCCGGCGCGCTGCATGCCGTGCAGCGACGCGACCAATACGTACTGCGCGTGCGTGAGACCCAGCGGAGCCACCGCGCGGTCGACCGCGACGCGCCACTTGTTGGCGAGCCGCCATACCAGGAAGCCGGGCGTGGGGTCCGGAGAGTCCTTGCTCATGACAAGTAGAGTACATGGCTACTATGTACATGGCTACTATTTTCCGGCGGATGTGACGACACGATGGACTCGGCGCCGCGGCGGGCTTCCCCCCCGGCGCCGAACGACTCCCTGGGCCAGCCGAGCTACCACCGGACGAGGCGGCTCAGCGGGTCGCAGAACTGCTCACGGCGCAACAGCGATGGTCGACTGGCTGGGATCGTTCAAGATCACGACTCCCGCTTACGGCAGCAGCTGCGGTCCGTGGCCGGAGAGATAGAGCTTCATGGCGCACTGATCTTCGGCCTCGATGAACACCTGCTGCCCCCAGTGAGCACTCAGACGGTGCGCGACGTCGACCAGCCGGCGGCGTTCCTCCGGTGAGTAGGCGGGAAACCGGACCCAGCCTCGCTCGGCGATGATGTTGCCGAGATCGCTGAACAACACCGTCCGAGCGCGCTGCTCTTCCTCCTCCGTGAGCGGCGTGGGTCCGCCTTCTTCGGGGTGTACGCGGACGTTGTACAGGTCTCGGATCACTGAGTCTCACCATTCGTCTGGGCTGTATCCGGAGAGTATCGGCACAGGCGGTGACCACGGCTGCCGGAATGGGCAAGCGGGCCCAGCGGAGGGCGACTTGGGAGGCAGGTCCTCGGAACGCCCCAGCCAGTGCGTTGCGATCGTGCGGTGCCCTGAACCTGATCAGGGCACCGCTCCGCGGCAGCCGCTTCCTATGACCGCGGTGCTGCCCTCGGCGCGGATGTCCGCACGCCAGGCAGGCCATCGGTGATGACCAGGCCAGGTTAGGCCGAACGCCGCTCGGTGGGCCCTCACGTTCTGGTACGTCATCCGTCGGTAAGAACTCAGAGCTGTCCGGCCGGTCATGCGACCCCGCCGGTTTCACATCGTTGGCCGCAGCATGGGGCGGCGTGAGCGAGGTGATCTGTCAGATGCCGAGTGGGAGCGGCTGCGGCCGTTCCTGTTGGTGGGCAACGGTCGGTGCGGCAGGTGGCGTGACCAGCGACCGGTGATCGACGGGATTCTGCACCGGGTACGGACCGCAGTGCGGTGGCGAGACCTACCGGAGCGGTTCGGGCCGTGAACAACGGTCTATGAACGTCACCGGCTATGGTCCGGCGACGGAACCTGGGGAATGTCGACTGACGGGCCTGGGACATCCCCGACACCGGTCCCCCACACCACGAAGTCTTCGGTGACGTGAACGGGCTCCGCGTACTCGACCTCGGCAGCGGCCCCGGCCGGCACGCCGCTCGCATGCTGGCCTCGGCGCACACGTCACCGGCGTGGACTCCTCGCCCACCCAACACCAATGCGCCCCCACCCGCGTTCGGCCCGCGATGCTGAATCCAGTACACGTCGCGGGCCGGAGCGATCGAGGTCCGTGACGCCCGCCCTCACTGCAACCGTGCGACGCAAGGGGACCACGGACGCGACGACGAACACTCCGAAGATCGTGAGAGGCACACCCATTAAAGTCGTGGGCATGACACGATCACTTGTCGGCAGTGCCTTCGACTCGCTCCGCCTCGACGCCGTGTCCGACCAGGAGGCGCTGCGCCAGGCTTACGAACTTCCCGGCGACGCGGCCGTACGCAAGCAGATGACGGAACTCACCGACAAGACGCGGCAGTTGATTGGATGCTCTTCGCTGGTCCTGGTCGCCAGCGCGGACGCCGAGGGCAACTGTGACGTTTCCCCGCGTGGCGGCCCCGCCGGATTCGTCGCCGTCCTGGACGCTCGGACGGTGGCAATACCGGACGCGACTGGCAACAAGCGGCTGGACACCCTGAAGAACGTCATCGCCACGGGTAGGGCCGGACTGCTGTTCGTCATCCCGGGGCGCACCACGACGCTCCGCGTGAACGGCCGGGCCTGCGTCTCCACCCGCCCGGAGCTGCTCTCGCAGCTGACCGCCGTGGGCAGACCGCCGGCCAGTGCGCTGGTGCTGGGTATCGAGGAGGTCTACCCGCACTGCCCCAAGTCGCTCCTGCGCAGCGGAGCCTGGAAGCCGGAGCAGTGGCTGCCGGCGGACGCCCAGCCGAGCTCGGCCGAGGTGACGCTGGCCCAGCTGCGGATGCCGGAGCTGACGATCGCCGACATCGAGCAGGCTGAGGCGGATTCCCTGAGGTATCGGTACGAGTAGCGGGCCGACCGGTGATCGCTGAACCACACCAGCCCGCCGACCTCCGACCAGGGCGCCCCAAGATCAGCGCGGGGGCAGCCCTGATCTCTCTGTTGGTTGCGTCGCGATGTACCAGTGCACCAGGTGCCTTCCCGCCATGATCCGAACAGACGGGTGATTCCCTCACGGAGAGTTGCAACCTGTCAACGACCAGCCGGATCTTGCGTGCGGCAATCCGCCCCCGAAGCGGTGGCCGGCTTCCCCACGTCCTCCCTCACGGTGGGGCGGGCGCGGTTCACGGCGCGATCGGCCCTCCCCTGTCGGAGGGCTATCGGTGACATGTCGGAGGCAACTGTCAGCGTGGTCCCGGGTTGCTCCGCCGGGAGCCGCCGTCGTACCTCAGGGGGAGTTGCCGCCATGTCTCAGACCTCGTCCGCCGCTGACCGCGTGTATCTGGTCACCGGGGGCAACACGGGTATCGGGTATTTCACCGCCGAGCAGCTGGCCGGTACCGGCGCCACGGTGGTGCTGGGCTGCCGGAGCGCCCAGCGGGCCGAGGCCGCCATGGAGGCGATTCGCGCGCGGGTGCCCGGTGCGCGGGTGCGTTCGGTGGGCCTGGATCTCACCGACCTCGGATCGCTGCGGGGAACTGCGGAGTCCCTGGAGGTGGAGCGCCTGGACGCGGTGGTCCACAACGCCGGCGTCCTCGTCGAGGGGCTGGAACGCGGGGAGACGCGGGACGGTCATGAGCTGCACTTCGCCACGAACCACCTCGGGCATTTCGCGCTCACCCACTGGCTGCTGCCGCTGCTTCAGGCCGCGCCGAGCGCCCGCGTCGTGACCGTCGGCAGCTTCGCAGCCAAGTCCGAGCGGATCGACCTGGACGATCTGCAGTCCCGGACCGGCTATCGGGCCAAGCGCACCTACGGCCGGTCGAAGCTGGCCCAGATGTACTTCGGCCTGGAACTCGACCGCCGGCTGCGGGCCGCGGACTGCACGGTGTCGAGCGTGGTGGTCCATCCTGGCGGTGCGCTGGACTCGCTCACCCCGTCGCGGCCGCCGGTCCATGTACGCGAGGCCGGGGCGGCGCTGCGCGGGGCGGCGGCCGGGCTGGTTCTTCAGGGCAAGCACGCGGGTGCCCGGCCCGCGGTCCGGGCGGTGCTCGACCCTCGGATCGCCGGCGGCGAGCTGTGGGGCCCACGCCTCTTCGGACTGCGGGGGCGGCCGCACCGCGAGCGGCTGTGGGCCCAGCTGGAGGACGCCGAAACGGCACGTCGGCTGTGGCAGGCGAGCACGGAGCTGACCGGCGTCGCGCCTGCCGCCACCATCTGAAGCGTTCAACGCTGTTCGGAGTTCTGCGTTCCCCTATGGTCTGCCGATGTCGGTGTACGGCTGAGCGGCCGAGGGAGTAAGCCATGTCCGAGTCAACGACCGGCGCCGGGTGCCGGACGAACTCCGGCGGCGGCTGGGGGTGTCCGATGCCGTGGTGATCGGTCTGGGGTCGATGATCGGCGCGGGGGTCTTCGCCGCCCTGGCACCGGCCGCGAACGCCGCCGGGTCCGGGCTGGTGATCGGCCCGGCGGTCGCTGCCGTGGTCGCCTTCTGCAACGCCACTTCCTCAGCCCGGCTCGCGGCCCGCTACCCGGCCTCCGGCGGCACCTACGTCTACGGCCGCGAGCGACTCGGCGCATTCTGGGGCTACTTGGCCGGGTGGTCCTTCGTCGTCGGCAAGACCGCCTCCTGCGCGGCGATGGCGCTCACGGTCGGGGCGTACGTATGGCCCAGCCAGGCGCCTGCGGTCGCGGTGGCCGCGGTGGTGGCGCTGACCGGGGTGAACTATGCCGGGGTGCAGAAGTCCGTACTGCTGACCCGTACGATCGTGGCCGTGGTCCTGGCGGTGCTCGTCGCCGTGGTGGTCGCCTCCCTCACCTCGGCCCAGGCGGATGCGGCCCGTCTCGCCGTCGGCTCGGACGCCACGGCCGGCGGGGTGCTCCGAGCGGCCGGCCTGCTGTTCTTCGCGTTCGCCGGCTACGCGCGCATCGCCACCCTCGGCGAGGAGGTCCGCGACCCCGCGCGCACCATCCCCCGGGCGATCCCGTTCGCGCTGGGCCTCACGCTGGTCGTCTACGCTGCCGTCGCCGTCGCGGCGCTGGAGGTGCCCGGCCTCACGCGTTCGCGAGCGACACCTCGTCGGGCAGGCCCACCTGGTCATGGGTGTGTGCCTCTCCCGTTCTCATGGCGGCGAGAGGCGGCGCCCAGGGCGCTGCTCCGGGCGCCGCCTCCCCCTGTCTCGTGCAGGGCCGTCACTTCCCGGCAGCGATGTCCTTGAGCGCGATGTTGAGTTCGAGGACGTTCACGCGGGGCTCGCCCATGAATCCGAGCGTGCGGCCCTCGGTGTGTGCGGCGACCAGCCTCTCGACCCGGGCGACCGGGAGGCCGTTCCTCGCGGCGACCCGGTGGACCTGGAGCTGCGCGTAGGCCGGGGAGATGGCCGGGTCGAGACCGGAGCCGGAGGACGTCACCGCGTCCGGGGGCACCTCGGACGCGTTCACCGTGTGACCTGGCACGGAGTTGTCCTTGACGACTGCGGCTTTGGCGTCCTTCACCTGCTCGACCAGGTCCTTGTTGTCGGCGGACAGGTTGGTCGCGCCGGAGAGGATCAGCTTGTACCGGGTGTTGACGCTGTTGGAGCCGAGTCCGTTGGACGGCCGGCCCTGGAACCACTTCAGGTCGGGTTCGGGAGTCTCCTGCCCTTTCTTCAGAGGGAGGGCGTAGGACTGCCCGATCAGGGACGAGCCCACGACCTTGCCGTCCGACCTGATCTCGGAGCCGTTCGCCTTGTCGTGGAACAGTGCCTGGGCGACGCCGGTGACGACCAGCGGGTAGATGACACCGGTCACCAGGGTCAGCACCAGGAGGGCACGCAGTCCCGCCCCGAGCAGCCGGGCCGTGCCCGCAACGGAGTTGTTCATGGTGATCAGCCGATTCCGGGGATGAGGGAGATGAGCAGGTCGATGAGCTTGATGCCGATGAACGGGGCGACCAGGCCGCCGAGGCCGTAGACGGTCAGGTTGCGCCGCAGCAGCCGGTCCGCACTCATCGGCCGGTACCGGACGCCCTTGAGGGACAGCGGGACCAGCGCGATGATGACCAGCGCGTTGAAGATCACGGCCGAGAGGATCGCGGAGTCCGGTGAGGACAGCCCCATGATGTTCAGCTTGTCCAGGCCCGGGTAGACCGCCGCGAACAGCGCCGGGATGATCGCGAAGTACTTGGCCACGTCGTTGGCGATGGAGAACGTGGTCAGCGCGCCCCGGGTGATGAGGAGTTGCTTGCCGATCTCCACGATCTCGATGAGCTTGGTCGGGTTCGAGTCGAGGTCGACCATGTTGCCGGCCTCCTTGGCGGCAGACGTGCCGGTGTTCATGGCCACGCCGACGTCCGCCTGGGCGAGTGCGGGGGCGTCGTTGGTGCCGTCGCCGGTCATGGCGACGAGCTTGCCGCCTGCCTGCTCCCGCTTGATGAGGGCCATCTTGTCCTCGGGAGTGGCCTCCGCGAGGAAGTCGTCGACGCCCGCCTCCTCGGCGATGGCCTTGGCCGTCAGCGGGTTGTCCCCGGTGATCATGACCGTCTTGATGCCCATGCGCCGCAGTTCCTCGAACCGCTCCCGCATGCCGTCCTTGACGACGTCCTTCAGGTGGATGACACCCAGGACCCTGGCGCCGCGGGCGTCCTCGACGGCGACGAGCAGCGGGGTTCCGCCCGCCTCGGAGATGGCGTTGGCGATTCCGTCCGCGTCGACGGCGACCGTGCCGCCCCGCTCCTCCACCCACGTGATGACCGACCCGGCCGCTCCCTTGCGCACCTTCCTGCCGTCGAAGTCGACACCCGACATGCGGGTCTGGGCGGTGAACCCGATCCACTCGGCGCCGGTCAGCTCGCCCTGGCGGCGTTCGCGCAGCCCGTACCTCTCCTTGGCGAGGACCACGACGGAACGGCCCTCGGGGGTCTCGTCGGCGAGCGAGGACATCTGGGCGGCGTCGGCGACCTCCGCCTCGGTGGTGCCGGCCACCGGGACGAACTCCGCTGCCTGCCGGTTGCCCAGAGTGATGGTTCCGGTCTTGTCCAGCAGCAGCGTGGAGACGTCACCGGCCGCCTCGACGGCCCGGCCCGACATGGCCAGCACGTTGCGCTGGACGAGGCGGTCCATGCCGGCGATGCCGATGGCGGAGAGCAGGGCGCCGATCGTGGTCGGGATCAGGCACACCAGCAGGGCGATCAGAACGATCATGGAGAGGCGGGTGCCGGCGTAGTCCGCGAGCGGGGGAAGCGTGGCGCACGCCAGCAGGAACACGATCGTCAGCGAGGCCAGCAGGATGTTCAGCGCGATCTCGTTGGGCGTCTTCTGCCGTGCCGCGCCCTCTACCAGGCTGATCATCCGGTCGATGAAGGTCTCGCCGGGCTTCGTGGTGATCTTGATGACGATCCGGTCGGAGAGCACCTTCGTGCCGCCGGTGACGGCGCTGCGGTCACCGCCGGACTCGCGGATGACGGGTGCGGACTCGCCGGTGATCGCCGATTCGTCGACGGAGGCGACGCCCTCGACCACGTCACCGTCGCCGGGGATCACCTCCCCCGCCTCGCAGACGACGAGGTCACCGACGCGCAGCTCGGTACCGGGGACCCGCTCCTCGGCCGCGCCGTTCAGCCGGCGGGCGACCGTGTCGGTCTTGGCCCTGCGCAGGGTGTCGGCCTGGGCCTTGCCCCGCCCCTCGGCGACGGCCTCGGCGAGGTTGGCGAACAGGACGGTCAGCCACAGCCAGGCGCTGATGGCCCAGCCGAACCAGTCGGTGGGGTCGGTGAAGGAGAACGCCGTGGTCAGCACGGAGCCGATCCACACCACGAACATCACGGGTGACTTGACCATCACTCGCGGGTCGAGTTTGCGGACGGCGTCCGGCAGCGACTTCAGCAGTGCCCTGGGGTCGAAGAGGCCCGCGCCGACGCGTCCCTCGGCCGGCTTGTGCCCGGAGGGTACGTCGCTGTGCGGTGCCCGGGTCGGGGTGACTGTGGACATCGAGTCCTCTGGCTTCTCTATCCGGGTGGTCATCACGCCAGCCCCTCGGCCAGCGGGCCCAGCGCCAGGGCCGGGAAGTAGGTCAGACCGGTGATGATCATGATCGCGCCCACGAGCAGGCCGGTGAACAGCGGCTTCTCGGTACGCAGGGTGCCCGCGGAGACCGGCACCGGGCTCTGGCCGGCGAGCGAGCCGGCCAGCGCGAGGACGAACACCATGGGCAGGAAACGTCCGAGCAGCATGGCGAGCCCGGTCATGGTGTTGAACCAGTCGGTGTTGGCGTTCAGCCCGGCGAAGGCCGAGCCGTTGTTGTTCGAGGCCGAGGTGAAGGCGTAGAGAACCTCGGAGAACCCGTGCGCACCGGAGTTGAGCATGGAGTCCGGCGGGGTCGGCAGCGCCAGGGAGGCCGCGGTGAAGACGAGGACCAGGGCCGGCGTGATCAGGATGTAGGCGGCGGCGAGTTTCATCTCGCGGGCGCCGATCTTCTTGCCGAGGTACTCGGGAGTACGGCCGACCATGAGTCCGGCGATGAACACCGCGATGATCGCCATGATCAGCGTGCCGTAGAGCCCGGAACCGGTACCGCCGGGCGCGATTTCACCCAGCATCATGCCGAGCATCGTGATCCCGCCGCCCAGCCCGGTGAAGGAGGAGTGGAAGGAGTCCACGGCACCCGTCGACGTCAGTGTCGTGGACACCGCGAAGATCGATGAGCCGCCGACGCCGAAGCGGACCTCCTTGCCTTCCATCGCACCGCCCGCGGCCTGCAGCGCCGGGCCGTGGTGGGTGAACTCCGTCCACATCATCAGGGCGACGAAGGCGAGCCAGATGGTTCCCGTCGTCGCCAGGATCGCGTAGCCCTGCTTGACCGAGCCGACCATGACGCCGAAGGTGCGGGTCAGGGAGAACGGGATCACGAGGATGAGGAAGATCTCGAAGAGGTTGGTGAAGGGGGTCGGGTTCTCGAACGGGTGGGCGCTGTTGGCGTTGAAGTAGCCGCCGCCGTTGGTACCCAGCTCCTTGATGGCCTCCTGGGAGGCGACCGCGCCGCCGTTCCACTGCTGGGTGCCGCCCATGAACTGCCCGACCTCGTGGATGCCGGAGAAGTTCTGGATCGCGCCGAAGGCCACCAGGACGATGGCGCCGATGGCCGCGCCCGGCAGCAGGATGCGCAGCGTGCCGCGCACCAGGTCGGACCAGAAGTTGCCCAGCTCACCGGAGCGGGACCGGGCGAAGCCGCGCACGAGGGCCACCGCGACGGCCATGCCCACGGCGGCCGACACGAAGTTCTGCACGGCCAGACCGGCCGTCTGGACGACGTGGCCCATGGTCTGTTCGCCGTAGTACGACTGCCAGTTGGTGTTGGTCACGAACGAGACGGCCGTGTTGAACGACTGGGCCGGGCCGACCGGGTCGAAGCCGAGCGAGCCGGGCAGGATGCCCTGCAGCCGCTGCAGCAGGTAGAGGAAGAGGACGCTGACCGCGGAGAAGGCGAGGACGCCGCGCAGGTAGGCGGGCCAGGTCATCTCGGCGTCGGGGTTGGCGCCGATGGCCTTGTAGATCCACTTCTCCGGCCGCCAGTGCCTGTCGGAGGAGTAGACCCTGGCCATGTAGTTGCCGAGGGGAATGTAGGCGAGCGCCAGTGCCCCTATGAGGGCGAGCAGTTGGAGGACGCCGGCGAGTACGGGACCCATGGGGTGCTCAGAACCTCTCCGGGAAGATCAGGGCGAGGACGAGATAACCCAGCAGGGCGACGGCCACGATCAGGCCGACGATGTTCTCGGCGGTCACAGCTTCGTCACCCCCTTGGCGACGAGGGCCACCAGCGCGAAACCCGCGATCGTGGCGAGGACGAAGGCCAGATCGGCCATCGCGAACTCCTGGGGTGAGGTTCGGTGAACAGGGACAAGTAGAGGTAAGCGCCTCCTTGGCCGGATCGGTCGCCCGTTGACGGCTCTCATACGGCGCCGCCCTCGGCTTTGACGGATCTCTTACGGCCGCTGATCCGTACCGGGGGCGGGCGCGACCTCCGTAACGGTCCTGGCAGGCGGGGCTACGGCAGCCGGAAGCGAAGGCGGTGTGCCCCGCCGCCGTGTCGACGGGGCTGGGCGGGGAGCCTCGCTTCCCGCCGGCACGGCGAACTTGTGCGTGCCTACGCCTCCATGGCCGAGGTACCGGCTGTGCCGGGGGCTGGGACGCGTACGACGAGCAGTGCGACGTCGTCGCCGGGGGCCGGTCCGGCCACGCGGTCCGCGATGTGGGTGAGGAGTGTGGGCAGGGCGCTGTCACGGTGTGCGCCGAGGAGTGATGCGGTGCTGTCGGTCAGGGCGTCCAGGTCCGAGCCGCGGTGTTCGACGAGGCCGTCCGTGTACAGGAGGAGCAGGCTTCCGGGCTCCAGGGTGCGGCGATAGGTGGGGCGAGGGGCGCCGCCGAAGGTGGGGTGGATCAGGGGGCCGTGTTCGTCGAGCCGTTGGACCGGGCCGTCGGGCAGGGCGAGCAGTGGGGGTGGGTGGCCCGCGTTGGTCCAGGTAAGTTCCCAGCTGCCGTCCTCGGCTGGATCGGCGGAATCGGCGGGGCGCAGATGTGCGTGGACGAGAGTGCCGCTGGAGTGGATTCCCAGGGCGAGGTTGGCGCGTTCGAGGGCGGTGACGATGTGTCCGGGGCTGGTGCCGAGGTGGTCGAGGTCGGCTTGGCGGAGCATGCTGCGGGTCTGGCCCATGAGGGTGGCGGCGTGCATGTTGTGTCCGGTGATGTCGCCGATGGTGAGGGCGACGGCGGCCGGGTTCCGCTCGCCGTCGGGGCCGCCGGGCAGCCGGTAGAGGTCGTACCAGTCGCCTCCGACCAGTTCGGCCGCGACGGCCGGCCGGTACAGGGCTGCGGTTTCCAGACCGGGCACCGTCGGCAGTTCGGTGAGCATGGCCTGCTGCATCTGGTGGGCCACGTCGATGCGGTGTTCGACGAAGAGGGCGCGTTCGACCGCGCGGGCGGTGTACCCGGCGATCACGGACAGCACGGCCCGCTCGGTGATGTCGACGTCGTAGGGCCGGTCCCAGCCCAGGACGAGCGTGCCGAGGGGGATGACGGTGCCGGGCAGCGGGACACATGCCGCGGTGTGGAGGCCGAGTTCACCGTACGCGGCGACCGCTTCCGCGCTGTACCGGGCGGCCAGTTCGTCGGGATCACGAATGATGATCATGCAGTTCTCGCGTGCGGCGTGAGCCGTGAGCCAGGCCGCGCTGATGGGGTAGGTCTCGTGGGTGTGCTCCACGGGAGCGCTGCCCGTCCGGTCCACCAGGCGCCGCATCTGGGTCTTCTCGGCCAGGACCAGGCCGACGTAGACGGGCTTGAGGTCGCTGGTGATCAGGTCACGGACCTGCTGGCGCACGTCGGCCAGGCTGCTGGTGTCGGCGAGGGCGTCCGCGGCACGCAGCATGAGCTGTGAGCGTTTCAGCGCGGTGCGGGCCCGTTCGTGCGCCTCGTCCGCGGCCCGGCGGGCCTCGGCCTCTCCTCGGCGGGCCGTCTCACGCTGGCGGGAGACGATCCGCAGCCGCAGCTCCGCGCTGCAGGCAGCGGCCAGGTCCTCGAGGATCTCCAGCTCGCCCGCGTTCCAGACGCGTGGCCGGGTGTCGATGGCGCACAAGGAGCCCAGTACATGGCCGTCGCCGTCGGTGAGCGGCGCCCCGGCGTATCCGATCACGCCGAGATCGTCGATCGCCGGACTCCGCGCCGTACGGTCGTGGGTGCGGATGTCGGACACGGTGAAGGGCTTGCGGTCCTCTACGACGTGCCGGCACACCGAGTGCGTCAGCGGGGTCTGCCGTGCCGCCGCCCACGGCTCGTCCAGGCCGATCATCCCCGGGAAGACCTGCCGGCCCTCCTCCACCAGAGACACCAGCGCCACGGGCACACCGAGCAGGTTGGACACCAGACGGGCGAAGCGGTCCATCCCGGCGTCCGCCACGGACGACAGACCCGTGTCCCGCAAGGCCGCCAGTCGCTCCGGCTCCCCGACCGCAGAGACCGTCTCCCGCTCCGTCACCCGACTGCTCCTGGACACACAAGGTCCCGCGCGCATCGGGACTGTCAAGTTCGTTGACGGGCGGCAACAGTAATCGACCCACCCTGACACAACAAGCGGCCCCGGGATCTCCGGCTATGAGGACGGCCGGACGGTCGGCGGGGTGCCGCTGGAGAGCGCGGTCGATCACCTCGCGGACGGCACCTCTGGTGCGGCCGGGGTGAGGCCGCCAACGGGGCTTCTCTCATCCTGTACTGACCACCACTCGTTTGCATGTCCGGTAGTTTCCTGGGCGCGTCTCGTTCATGACTGATGAGGAGTGACATGCGCTACGGCTACATCGGCTCGATGAAGGTCAAACCCGGCCACCGCGCGGAGGTGGTCGCCGTACTGGTCGCCGGCGCTGATGGTCTGCGCGAAGCGGGATGCCATCTCTACGTCGTGACCGAATCGGCCACCGACGAGGACACCGTGTGGGTGAGCGAGGTGTGGGAGAGCGAAGAGCATCACGCCGCCTCGTTGCAGTCGCCCGAGGCGAAGGCGGCAATCAGCAAGGTCATGCCGCTGCTGACAGGTGAGTTCACTCGCCAGGAGACGCGCGTCGCGGGCGGTCTTGGTATCTGACCGCGGCTGCGTGCGGCCCGTGCAGGTCTACTTCCCGACCTGCGCCGCGAGTCATGTCCGCTCCCGTCGGCCTACGCCGTCCAGGCGACGGCCACGACTGCCGCGGCGGCCGTGAACGTTCCGACGGCGTAGAAGGCCCACGGCCGCTGATTGCGCATGCCTGTCCACGCCAGCGCGGCTATCAGGGCGTCCAGGGCAAGCTTCACCCACATCTTCGCGTCGTTCACCGGGAGGTCCAGGGACGAGCGGGTCCATATGAGCCCCGCCCCAGTGACCAGTTGGACGGCCGCGCTGGTCACCATGTACCCGCCGGTCACCGGGTCCTTCCCACGAGTCTGGTAGAAGATGCCGCCCAGGAGCGCGGCGAAGCCGAAGAGGTGGAAGACGAGGAAGACGTACCGGAGGATCTCCATGTCAGTGATCTTTCTCTTGCGGCAGCAGGTGGCTTCCGAACCCAAGACGATGCGGCGGCTCGGCCTGTGACATTCACGGCCTGAACGGCGGCGAGACGTGGATCACATCGCGGGTCGGCCTGCTCGCCGGGAGGTGAGCGCGGCCTCGGACACCAGGGCGCCAACCCCGGACCAGGTCAGCCCAGATCGACGAGCCGAGCGGGCGCACTCCCCCGGTGCAGGTGCGTACCCTCACCCCCGGCCTCCAGGATGCCGACCGCGTCCCAGCCGCCACGGCCGATAAACTTGAGCCATGACCATGTGGGTGCCGCGAACGGACGGCGGCCGACCGGAGGGCCGGTTCTGCTCTCACGGTGACCAGCCCGACCCGGCCCCGGAGGCCGGCACCGGCTGCCAAGAGTGCGCGGCCGCGGGACGGCGCTGGGTGCACCTGCGCAGATGCCTCACCTGCGGACACCTCGGCTGCTGCGACAGCTCTCCCGGCGCCCACGCCACCTCCCACCACGAAGCGACCGGACACCCCGTGGCCGGCTCGGCCGAGCCGGGGGAGGAATGGGCGTGGTGCTACGTCGACGAGGTCTTCCTGCGGCCGGGGTGACACGGCGCTGACATCCACCTGGCGTCCGCGTCAGCGGTCCCCACCGCAGGCTGACCTGGGGAAGCGTGTAAGGGTGTGGCATGACGACGGACCGATTTGAAGTCACACGCCAGATGGCCGCATCCCCCTCCACGATCTTCGACGTACTGCGTTCCCCGCAGGGCCACGTGGCCATCGACAGTTCCGGGATGCTCCAGTCCGCCGAGGGCGACCCGGTGGGTGCGGTGGGGGATCAGTTCCTCGTCCACATGGACCGTGAGGCGCTCGGAGATCTCCCCATGGGCCGTTACGACGTGACCGTGGTCATCACCCGCTACGAACCCGACGCCCTGCTGGAGTGGACGATCTCGGGCACCATCCAGCCGCCCATCCGCCACCTCTACGGCTACCGCCTCACCCCCAACGAGTCGGGCACGCTGGTCACTTCGTACTACGACTGGAGCCAGATCGACGACAAGTACCGGAAGGCGGGCATCTTCCCCGTCATCCCGGAGGCCGGCCTGCGTGCCACGCTAGGGATTCTCGCGCGCACGGTCGCACAGAAGAACTCGTGACGGCGTAACCGCTCTTCGTGCAGTGACCGGGCACCCTGGAGGGGCGAGACGAGACCGCCTGCTCCTTCGCCTCCCCCCTCCAGGCGTATCCGTCGGGGTCATGAGCGACAAGTGCGCCAAGTGTTGACGTGTGCACGCTTAGTGGCTTCCATGGGCTCAGTTCCCGCAATGGGAGCGCTCCCATGCCTCTCCGGAGAGGACTCCGCGATGCGACACCCGCTCGTACGACGCCTCCGACACGCCACCGTCGCCCTGCTGCTGGCGGTCTCCGCGCTGATCCCGCTCACCGCCGTCTCCGCACAGGCCGCCCCCGCGCGGGACGCCGCCGTGCCGGGCGCCGGTCCCTGGCACACCGATGGACGGCGACTGCTCGACGCGCAGAACCAGCCGGTGCGGATGGCCGGCATCAACTGGTTCGGCTTCGAGACGGCCAACTACGTGGCCCACGGCCTCTGGTCGCGCGACTACCGCTCCATGACCGACCAGATGAAGTCGCTCGGATACAACACGATCCGCCTGCCCTACAGCGACGACATCTTCAAGAACACGACCCCGAACGGCATCTCGTACGCGAACGGCCTCAACGCCGACCTCCAGGGTCTCAACTCCCTCCAGGTCATGGACAAGATCGTCGACTACGCAGGCTCGATCGGCCTGAAGGTGGTGCTCGACCGCCACCGGCCCGACTCCTCGGCGCAGTCGGCGCTCTGGTACACCTCCGCCGTCCCGGAGAGCACCTGGATCAGCGACCTCGAAGCCCTGGCCACCCGCTACCGGGGCAACTCGGCGGTGGTGGGCATCGACCTGCACAACGAACCCCACGACCCGGCCTGCTGGGGCTGCGGCGACCAGGCCACCGACTGGCGCCTCGCCGCCGAACGGGCCGGGAACGCGGTACTGGCCGCCAACCCCGACCTGCTGATCTTCGTGGAGGGCGTGCAGACCGTCGGCGGCAAGAGCTACTGGTGGGGCGGCAACCTGGCGGGCGCGGGCGCCGCGCCGGTACGGCTGAGCGTCCCCGGCCGCCTGGTGTACTCCGCGCACGACTACGCCACCAGCGTCGCTCAGCAGCCGTGGTTCAGCGACCCGTCGTTCCCGGCCAACATGCCGGCCATCTGGGACGAGCACTGGGGCTACCTCGTCAAGCAGAACATCGCCCCGGTGCTGCTCGGCGAGTTCGGCACCACCCTGCAGGCCGGCGTGGACCAGAAGTGGCTCGCCGCTCTGGTCGACTACCTGCGCCCCACCCGGACGGCCGGTGCGGACGGCTTCCAGTGGACGTTCTGGTCGTGGAACCCCAACTCCGGTGACACCGGCGGCATTCTGAAGGACGACTGGCAGAGCGTGGACACCGTCAAGGACGGCTACCTCGCGAGCATCAAGGCTCCCGGTTTCGCCGTCGGCGGCTCGGGCGGCGGGGGCGACACCACCGCACCGTCGGCGCCGACCGGGTTTGCCGTGACCGGCACGACGGCGTCCTCGGTCTCGCTGAGCTGGTCGGCGTCCACCGACGACACCGGCGTGACCGGGTACGACGTGTACCGGGGCACCGCCAAGGCCGGCTCGGCCACCGGTACTTCCTTCACCGACACCGGCCTCGCCGCGGGCACGAGCTACGGCTACACCGTGCGGGCGCGGGACGCGGCGGGCAACACCTCCGCCGCCTCGGCACAGGTCACGGCGAAGACCTCGGGCACCGGCGGAGGAGACGCGGGCTGCACGGCGACGTACAAGGTGAGCAGCGACTGGGGCAGCGGCTTAAACGCCGATGTCACCGTCAAGAACACCGGCGGCGCGGCGACGAAGGGCTGGCAGGTCAGCTGGACCTGGGCGGGTCCGCAGACCGTCAGCGGGATGTGGAACGCCTCCTACACCCAGACCGGGAAGGCGGTGACCGCCACCGACGCCGGGCACAACGGAGTGCTCGCTCCCGGTGCGACCGCCTCGTTCGGGTTCGGCGCGGCCCCGGGAGGCGCCGCCACACCGGCACTCACCTGCCGGACGAGCTGAGCCCTGCGGCAACGTGAACCGTCCGGCCCGCCGGGGGCCCGTCGGCTCACGCGTCCCGGCGCCGCTCGTACCGCGACACCGCATCCAGCAGCCACGTGTCCGGCCACTCCGCGGCATCGACCGGTCCTATCGAGCGGGCCCCCTCCACGCAGCGAGGGTCGTCGGCGTCGGCGAGGCCCGCTGACGGCCTTGATGCGGACCAACTGGTCGTCCTCGTCCAGGAACCCGGCCAGGATGTCCGCGACGAAGGCGCTGCGGCCCTCGAATTCGTAGAGCTGCTCGCACACGGTCACGCGGACGGCGGCGTCGGGGTCCCGGGCCAGTTCGGCCAGCACGTCCAATGCCTCCGGGTGCGTGTAGGCGTGTCGCGACCTGCGCAGCATCAACGGCATCTGGCCGCGCACCCGCGGGTCGGGATGCGCACGGCAGGCAGGTCCTGTCTCCTCGACCCTCCGGTAGCGGCCCCGTCAGCAGGCCGAAAACCCTTGGAGCCCGCCTTGCCCGGCGTGGAATGATCTTCGGCTACTGCTGACACAGGGGAAGGCTGAGAAGGTGTACGTACCGTCGTCCGCGCGAGCTCTTGATGACCAGGACCCCTCGCCCCACCAGGACTCCGAGACGGCCGGTCCCCCGGTCATCCGCTTCAACCCCCGCTACCTCGAAGACGTCCGCTCCGGCGTCAAGACCAAGACCACCCGCTTCCGCGATCCGGCCCAACTTGGCGCGGCACGGCTGGTGTTCGAGAGCGAACCCGAGGTCGTCCTGCCGGCGGAGGTGACCGGCATCAGGCACTGCCTGGTCAGCGACCTCACCGACCAGGACGCCCGGGACGAGGGGCTGACGACCGTGACCGAACTCCGCGCAGCCCTCAAGAGGCACTACCCGGACCTGGCGGGAAGCGACGAAGTCGACGTCATCACCTTCCAGGTCAACGACTGGGCGGACGCCGGTCAACCGACCGTTTCGGAATGAGGTGAACGTCGGAGAGGGTCGGCCCGTCGTACCGGTCATACCTGAGAGCCACATCCCAAGACGGCTCCCAGGTGGGACGCCGACGACGGGCTCTCCTTCCTAACGTCCCTTCCTGGCAGGCCCGGAGGGCGGGCGGCCGGGGAGGAGCGACATGGGAAGCGCATCGCCGTCGGCCGGAGGCGTCCGGCAAACGCCCGCGGCCGGACGCCCGGAGGCGCGGGGTCAGGTGGGGCGGGATCGGGGGAACGGGCGCGGCGCTCCGGCCCCGGCCCGGCGTCGGCGGCTGGTTGGCGGGCTCCTGCCGGCGCTGCTCACCGCCGCGACCGCGGCCGCCCTCACCGCCGCCGCGCAGCCCGCCGTTCCGGCTCCGCCCCCGGCCGCTGTCCGGCCCCGTGCCGCCGCGGCGCTCCCGGAGGCGTACCGCGCGCACCGGGCCGACGCTGTCGCGGCCGCCCGCCTGGCCGCCGCGCACGGGGACCGGCGGCGAGCCGCGGCCGAGCGGGCGCTGACCGTGCCCGGACGGAACCTGCTCGCCTTCGACGGCCGGGGGGCCGGACGGGTCACCGAGGTCCTGGGCGACCTGGGGCACGCCGACCGGATCGCCGTCCTGGTCCCGGGCTCCGACACCTCGCTGGACACCTACGGCCGCTTCCTCGCGACGGCGACGGCGCTGTACGCGGACCTCGCGCACCGGGCCCCGGCCGAACCGCGCCCGGTCGTCGTCGCGTGGCTCGGTTACGACACTCCGGCGACGGCCGGTACGGCGGTGACGACCACCACCCGCGCCGACCGGGCGGCCCCCGCCCTCGCCGCGCTCACGCGGGAGTTGCGCGCCCTCGCGCCCGCCGGGGCCCGTCTCTCCCTGCTCTGCCATTCCTACGGGTCCGTCGTCTGCGCTCGTGCCGCGCACGCGGTGGACGTGGACGATCTCGTCCTGGTCGGCAGCCCGGGAACGGGCGCGGCGGACGTCTCCGGGCTGCGGACCTCCGCCCGTGTCTGGGCCGCCCGTGGCAGCCGGGACTGGGTGTCCCACGTGCCGCACCTGCGGGTCGTCCTCCCCTTCGGCACGGTCGGGTTCGGGACCGACCCGGTCTCCCCGTCCTTCGGCGCCCGGGTCTTCGACGCCGCTGACGCCGGCCACAGCGGCTACTTCGCCCCCGGCTCGGTCTCCCTGGCCAACCTCGCCCGGATCACCCTGGGAGAGCGCGGGGAGGTGACCGGTGCCCGTGGCTGACCAAGTCCCTTTCTCCTCAAGCCGCTTACGCACAGCTTTCCGGCGGGGAGCCCTCCGTATCGACGCGGCCACCCCGGGCTCACGTGACCGGGCGGTCGACGCGCTGCGCGCCCTCGCGATCCTCGGCATGATCCTGGGCCACTGGTGCGTGACGGCTCTGGTCGCCGAGGACGGCGCCCTGCGCACGGACAGCCCCCTCCAGTACTTGCCCAGGCTGGCCCCCGTCTCCTGGCTGTTCCAGACCTTGGCCGTGTTCTTCCTGGCGGGAGGGCACGGGGCGACCCTCAGCCATGCGAGGGCCCGGGCGCGGGGGCTGACGTACGCGCAGTGGCTGCGGGCCCGGCTGAGCCGTCTCACCCGGCCGGTGGCGGCCCTCCTCGGCCTGTGGGCGGTGGCCGCGCTGTCCCTGCTGCTCTCGGGGGCACCCCTGGACACGGTCCACTCCCTGCTGCGGCTCGCCCTCTCGCCGCTGTGGTTCCTGCTGGTCCTGGTCGCGCTGACCGCCGCCACTCCGCTCGTACGCCGCCTGCATCCGCTGTGGCCTCTGGCCGCCGTCCTCGAGGTGGACGTCCTCAGGTTCGGCCTGCACGCCGGTCCGTCCTGGACGGGCTGGGTGAACGTGGCAGCGGGCTGGCTGGTCCCCTTCACGCTGGGCGCCGCCTGGGCCCGGGGTGAACTGGCGGGCCGCCGGGCGGGGTTGTTGCTTCTTTCCGGTGGCACGGTGGCCACGGCGCTGCTCGTGACGGTCGCCGGGTATCCCGCCTCGATGGTGGGGGTCCCGGGCGCGGCGGTCTCCAATCTCGACCCGCCGACCCTGGCGGCCGTCACCTTCGGCCTGGCCCAGTGCGGTCTGGCCCTGCTCCTGCGCGAACCGCTGCGCCGACTCATGAGCCGTCCGCTCGTGTGGGCGGGCGTCGCCCTGGCCAACGTCAGCGCCATGACGCTCTACCTCTGGCACCAGACGGCCCTCATGGTGACGACCTCCGCCGTCCTGCTGATCGGCGATTTCCCCGGGCTACACACCCGGCCGGACAGTGCGGCCTGGGTGGCCGCGCGACTGCTCTGGCTGCCCGTCTTCGCCCTGGTACTGGCCCTGTTGTGGACGGCGTTCCGTCGGTGCGAGCAGCGCTTCCCGCATCCCGTGGCCGGGCGGAGGCGGCGCGGGTGGAACAGGGTCGTACGAACGCACCGGGGTCCGAAGAAGGAGGCTGCGCGGGAGGTACGGCGTGTCTAGGGTGGGACGGAACATCGTGACCGGGGTGGGGCGTGTGACGGAGACGGGGGGCCGCCGGATGTCCGTGACGCTCCTGGGCCGGGGGGCGGGGCGGCTGCAACTGCGTCTGCGGCTGCTGCGCGAGGACCTGCTGACCTTCCGCTCCGATCCGCTGCCCGCGTTCGTGTGGCTGCGGTGGCTCCCCCACGGCCTGCTGTGCCTGGCCGCGTTCGGGATCGGCTTCGGCGGTGTGGCTCAACTGATGGACAACGCCGGTCTCCAGCCCGGAGCGGCCTTCGTGGCCGGTCTCGCACCGGGCGTCGCCGTCGTGATCGCGCTGCGGTGGCCGCTCGCGGCATGGTGGCTGTCCTCCGCCGCCGTCGTGGCGGGCGCCGCCGGCATCCACGCGCGGCTGGCCGACGGGACCGGCAGGGGTGGTGTCATCTGGCCGTGGACCGCCGCCGGCATCATCGCCCACCTGATCGTCCTGCTGCTGCTGGCGCTGCGGGTGCCCACCCGGGTCGCGCTCGAGGCGCTGGCCGTGACGGTGCTGTACACGTTCCTGCTGGAGGGCGTGTGGGGTGCGGGGCCCCATCAGTCCACCGGGGTCGTCGCGGTGGTGCTGTCCGTGGTCGTCGTGGTGCTCGGTACCGCGCTGCGCGGACGCCGGGTCGCCCGCGCCCAGCTGGTCGAGCAGACCAGCCTCACCGAGGAGGAGCGGTCGCGGCGCACGCTGCTGGAGGAGCGCGGCCGGATCGCCCGGGAGCTGCACGACGTGGTCGCCCACCACATGTCGGTCATCTCCATCCAGGCGCAGGTGGCCCCACACCTCGTGGCGAATCCCACGGACGAGCTGCGGGAGAACCTGGAGGGGATTCGTACCAACGCCCTGGAGGCCCTCACCGAACTGCGCCGGGTCCTCGGCGTGCTGCGCTCGGAGGTGCCCGACGTCTCCGACACCCCGCAGCCCGATCTCGGGCGGCTGGAGGACCTGTTCGAGAACATCCGGGCCGCCGGTCTGACCGTGACCGCCCGGTTCCGGGGCGAGCGGCGCCCGTACCCGCCGGGGGTGGAGCTGTCGGCGTACCGGATTCTTCAGGAGGCGCTCAGCAACGCGTTACGGCACGCGCCCGGTTCGGTGGTGCGCGTGGAGGTCGAGTGCCTCGACGACGGCATATCCCTGGACGTCGTCGACTCCGGCGCGGACGGTCCGGTCCGGTCCTCGCCGGGCAGCGGTCACGGTCTGCTGGGGATGCGGGAGCGTGCTGCCATGCTGGGCGGGCGGCTCACCGCGGGGCCGACCGGAGCGGGCGGCTTCCGGGTGACGGCGTTCCTGCCCGAGACGGACTCCGCAGCGCACCCCTTCTCGTCCCGACAGGAGCACTGAGCCCATGACGAGCGGCTCCGGTCCCATCCGCGTCCTCATCGCCGACGACCAGCAGATGGTCCGGCAGGGGTTCGGGCTGCTGCTCGGACTGAGGCCCGGCATCGAGGTGGTGGGGCAGGCGGTGGACGGCCGCGAAGCCGTCGCCCTCACCGCCGAACTGGCCCCGGACGTCGTGCTGATGGACATCCGCATGCCCGTGCTCGGCGGCATCGAGGCCACCCGCCTGGTGACCGCGGGGCATCCGGACGTCAAGGTGCTGGTCCTGACGACCTTCGACCTGGACGAGTACGTGTACGACGCGCTGCGCGCCGGAGCCTCAGGGTTCCTGCTCAAGGACGCCTCCGCCGACCAGCTCGCCGAGGCAGTCCGGGTCGTCGCGGCGGGCGACGCGCTGCTCGCGCCCGGCATCACGCGCCGGCTGATCGCCGAGTTCTCCCGCCTCGACCGCTCCCGGCGCACCCCGCTCCCGCGCCGGGTGTCCGAGCTGACCGAGCGGGAGACGGAAGTGCTCGCACTGATCGCCCGGGGGCTGTCGAACGCGGAGATAGCGGAGGAGCTGGTGGTGGCCGAGCAGACGGTGAAGACACATGTGGGCCGGATTCTGGTGAAGCTGGGGCTGCGTGACCGTACCCAGGCGGCGGTGTTCGCGTACGAGTGCGGGCTGGTACGGCCGGGCGGCTGAGTTTCGCTCGCTCATGGGACGGGTGGGGATGAAGGGGCGTCGGCGCGCGTCGCGGGGTTCTGCGGTGGGGCCTGTTGAGCGTGGTTCCGCGTCCGCTTCCCGGTCTCTCCCCCGCCGCGAACGAAACACCGTCGGTGCCTGGGGTGGTGGGGTCTTGGCGCAGGATGGCCGGCCGCGCTAGGCCGCGGTCTCCGGCCCGGCCTCCCATGGCTCGCCCACCGGCCGAGTCAACCCCTCCCCCGCCCTCAACCGCCGACCGGGCTCCGTCTCGTCCAGCTCCCACTGGTACCGGCACTCCTCGCAGCGGACTCCGTCCACGAGCACCTCGTCCTCGCCGTTCGGGCAGTCCGTGCCGTCCCCGCGCCCCACACACACTTCCCGCATGTCTGCCATGCCTTAGACCGTGCGATGCCCGTACCTGGTTGGAGGAGGGGGCAGGACGGGGCGCACGAGCGCTCGCGGCGGGCAGTACGCCCCAGGACAGGTCAGGAACCGCAGCCGCTCGCTCTCAGTCTGAATGCACGACCGGCTGATCCCGGAGTCGTAGGGGGCGCTGAGCAGGGCAGGGAGGTACCGCCCGTGCCGCCCGGCAGGAACACTCCTGTCGCGGCCAGGCACGCGGAGATCAGGTCGAGGACACGGCGAGAGCCGTCTTCAGCGTCCCGGGCGAGCAGGAAGGGCTGTCGCTGCTCGCGCTGCGCTCCGCCGCTGTCGCTGAGGGTGCTGGGTTGCGGCGGCGCCCCGGCGCGAGAAGCTGGTAAGTGGGTGGCATGGGGAGCCGGCTCTGACCTGTGCGCAGCCCTCTGGCACGCCTGTGGAGCCGAAGGGACGGCGATCACTGATGAGCTCGAACAGGGCGGTGGCGTACATCAGGCCGGGAACGGTCGAGGTCAGAAGCATCGACTACCCGAAACTCGAACTTCAGGACGGGCCCGGGGTGGCGCCCGAGAACATCGGCCGCAAGTGCCCGCACGGCGTGATCCTCAAGATCCTCGCCACGAACATCTGCGGCAGCGACCAGCACATGGTGCGGGGGCGCACGACGGCGCCCGAGGGTCTGGTGCTCGGACACGAGATCACCGGCGAGGTCGTCGAGAAGGGGCCGGACGTCGAGTTCATCGAGGTCGGCGACGTCGTCTCCGTACCGTTCAACATCGCTTGCGGGCGGTGCCGCAACTGCAAGGAGGGGCAGACCGGCATCTGCCTGAACGTGAACCCCGCACGCCCCGGCGCGGCCTACGGCTACGTGGACATGGGCGGCTGGGTCGGCGGCCAGGCCGAGTACGTGATGATCCCCTACGCGGACTTCAACCTGCTGAAGTTCCCGGACCCCGACCAGGCGCGCGAGAAGCTCCTCGATCTGACCATGCTGTCGGACATCTTCCCGACCGGATTCCACGGCGCGGTCACCGCGGGCACGGGCGTCGGCTCGACCGTGTACGTCGCGGGTGCCGGACCGGTGGGGCTGGCCGCGGCGGCGTCGGCGCTGCTGCTGGGCGCCGCGGTCGTCATCGTCGGCGACCTCAACCCCGAGCGGCTCGCCCAGGCGCGCGCCTTCGGCTGCGAGACCGTGGACGTCTCCCAGGGCTCCGTCGAGGACCAGATCGCGCAGATCCTCGGCGTCCCCGAGGTCGACGCCGCGGTCGACGCGGTCGGCTTCGAGGCACGCGCGCACGGCCCCGACGCCGGGGAGGCGCCCGCGACCGTGCTCAACTCGGTCATGGGCATCACGCGGGCCGGCGGCGCGGTCGGCATCCCCGGGCTGTACGTCACCGACGACCCCGGTGGCGTCGACGACGACGCCCGCAGCGGAACGCTGAAGATGCGACTGGGTCTGGGGTGGGCCAAGAGCCTCGCCTTCACGACGGGCCAGTGCCCGGTGATGCGCTACCACCGGGGCCTGATGAACGCGATCCTCAACGACCGGGTGCAGATCGCGAAGGCGGTCAACGCCACCGTGATCGGGCTGGACGACGCACCGCGCGGCTACGCCGAGTTCGACCAGGGGGCGGCACGGAAGTACGTGCTCAACCCCAATGGCGCGCTGGACGACGCGCAGGCGGCTTGATACGACGCCGCTCGAGACAGGGTTGCTTCTGGGGGCGCCGCGCGGCTGCACGGGGCGGAGTGTTCAGCCCCGTGCGGCCGTCGCCGGTGTCGCCCGCGGGGTGGGCCGCAGCGACCAGGGGCAGACCTGAAGGCATGGAGACAGAACCCGTGCTCAGTGCCGTCGTCATCGCATGCGTACCTCTCCGGGAAGCGTGACGTTGTCCGGGCGGCAAGGGAGAGTGACCGTGACGCAGATGCAGGACGTGGGACGGATCGCGGCGCAGGAGGGTCTCACGGACGCTGATGTCGAGCGGGCCCGGGCCGACACCCCGGGCTGTGCCAAGGTCATGCACTTCAACAACGCGGGCGCCTCCCTCATGCCCCGCCAGGTCCTCGACGCGTCCGTCGGTCATCTTCGCCTGGAGGCCGACATGGGTGGCTACGAGGCGGCCGCCCACGCGGCTGAGCGCATCGAGTCGGTGTACGACTCGGCGGCGCGGCTGCTGGGCTGCGACCGGGACGAGATCGCCTTGCTCGACAACGCCACCCGGGCCTGGGACATGGCGTTCTACGGCATCCCGTTCCGGCCCGGGGACCGCGTGCTGACCAGCAGGGCCGAGTACGCGAGCAACTTCATCGCCTACCTCCAGGTCGCCGAACGGACCGGCGCCCGGATCGAGGTCGTACCCGACGACGAACACGGCCGACTCTCCGTCGAGGCCCTGCGGTCGCTGATGGACGAGCGGGTACGGCTCGTCTCGATGACGCACGTGCCCACCAATGGCGGGCTCGTGAACCCGGCGGTGGAGGTGGGGAAGGTCGCGCGCGAGGCGGGCGCGCTGTATCTCCTCGATGCCTGCCAGTCGGTGGGACAACTCACCGTCGATGTGCGGGAGATCGGTTGCGACATGCTCTCCACGACGGGGCGCAAGTACGTGCGCGGCCCCCGCGGGACGGGACTGCTCTACGTCCGCAGGGAGGTGCTCGACCGGCTGGCCCCACCGACTCTGGATCTGCGCGCAGCGACGTGGACAGCCGCCGACCGGTATGAACTGCGCCAGGACGCACGCCGGTTCGAGACCTGGGAAGCCGACTACGCGGCTCGTCTCGGGCTGGGCGCGGCCATCGACCACGCACTCGGCTGGGGACTGCCGCGTATCGAGGCACGGGTGACCCGGCTGGCCGAGGCGCTGCGCGGCCAACTGGCCGAGATCCCCGGCGTCACCGTACGCGACCGGGGTGTTCGGCGCTGTGGCATCACGACGTTCACCCTGGACGGCGTGCCGGCCGAGCAGCTCAAGTCGGCGCTGGCGGCACGCGGGATCAATGTCAGCGTGTCCCGCAGGGATTCGACCCGGCTCGACATGGACGGCCGTGGGCTCGACGAGGTCGTCAGGGCGTCCGTGCACTACTACAACACGGAGGAAGAGGTCGCCGCGCTCGTCCGTACCGTGCGGAAGTGCGGCTCGGGCACAGCGGGCCTCGGGGGTCGCGCCCCGGGACCGACCTTCTCACCGACACCATGAGCGAGCGGGCGGGCGCGCGGCGGGGCATGTGACTTGGGTGGACGCGCGGTAAGGGCGCACCGCCGTGCCCTCGCAGGCGCACCGCCCGCCACCTCCCATGCCGCACTGCCGCGCGGACCATTGGGCCGTCGGTGTACGTGTCCTCAAGCCGACGGCTCCGGTGGCCGATACTCGCGCCGGACACGAACGTGCGAGAAAGGCAGAGCAGCGTGGCACCTGAAACGGCGGGCCGGGCGATGGACACGGTCGCTTGCGCGATCGACGAGCTGCGGGCAGGACGGCCCGTCGTCGTGGTCGATGACGAAGACCGGGAGAACGAGGGCGACCTGGCGATGGCCGCCCAGTTCGCGACCGCCCAGATGATGGGTTTCTTCATCCGGCACACCAGCGGACTGATCTGCGCCCCGGTGAGCGGAGAGATCGCCGACCGGCTGCGGTTGCCCCTCATGGTGGAGCCGGCCGAGGACGCGGACCCCGCCGCGACGACGGCCTACACCGTCTCCGTGGACGCCGTGGGCACCGGTTCGGGCATCTCGGCCGCGGACCGGGCGACGACCGCGCGGGCCCTCGCCGACGCGTCGACCCTCGCGGACCAACTCATCCGCCCCGGACATCTGTTTCCGCTGCGGGCCCGGCCCGGCGGTGTCGCGGAACGGCGCGGCCACACCGAAGCCACCGTCGACCTGCTGCGGCTGGCCGGGCTCGCGCCCGTGGGCGTGATCAGCGAGATCTGTGAGGACGACGGTTCCCTCGCCGGTTCCGAGAAGCTGCGCGGGTTCGCGGGCGAGCACGGCCTGGCCCTGATCTCCGTCGAAGCGATCGCCGAGAGGCTGCGCGACCCGGCCGCGGCGGCGGTGTGAGCGAGGTGCTGCGGGCGACGGTGTTCGACCTCGACGACACCCTGATCGACACGGCGGACGCATGGGGCCGCGCATGCGGTGCCTTCACCGCCGCCCACGGTCATCGCTGGCGCCCCGAGGACGGTCGGGCCCTGCACGGCAACGGCCGGTGGGCCTCCTACGTCGCGGGGCTGTGCGGCGGCCGGGTGGACGCGGGCGACGTCGTCGAGGCGTGCACCGACGCGATGATCGCCGCCTGCGCGGCCGGCCGGGTACGGGCGCTTCCCGGAGCCGTCGCGCTGGTCCGCGCGGCCCGCCGGCACGGCCCCGTCGCGGTGGCCACGGCCAGTCCCCGCCGCTTCGTCCACACCGCGCTACGCCACCTCGGTCTCGCCGAGCTGATGGATGCGGTGGTGTGCGGTGAGGACGTCACCCGGGCCAAGCCCGCTCCCGACCCCTACCTGCACGCGGCGACCTCGCTCGGGCTTGACCCGGCCCATTGCCTGGCCGTCGAGGACTCCCCGGACGGCATCCGCTCCGCCGCGGCCGCCGGACTCCCCGTCCTGGCCATCCCCCGCGACGGCATGGTGCTGCCCGCGGACATCGCGCACCTGCCATCCGCCCACGCCCTCGACACCGTACGGGCCCTGCCGATCCTCACCGAACTCCTCGGCCGGTCCGTCTACGAACGCGTCGCCGAGCCGGACACCGTGGGCGGCCGGTAGTACGCCACCACTCGTGCGCGCCGGAGGGCACTCCATCCCGGAAGAAGCTCGTACGACACGACCGGCTGGTCCTCGTGACGTGACGGCAGAAGGTCAAGAATGTCTCGTCAATGGGCGGGCCTCCGCCCGAACGCCGAGCAGGAATCCAGAAGGGGCCACAGCTTTCCATGGGCAACCTCAAGACAGTGCCCACCACCTTGACTGCCGTCAACTTCGTCTTCGTCACCGCCCGAGGCGGCCTGGACGAGACGTTCGCCGAAGAAGTCCGCTCGGTCCAGAAGTTCCTGGTCCAGCACGAGGCCGACTCGGCGAAGAAGGCCGCGCTGTTCATCGACGACCAGGTGCCGGGCTCCGGCAACGACGCGGTGGCCAAGCGACGTCTCGTGTGCGTGGGAATGTGCGTCGACCCGAAGTACTTCGTCGCGCTGCGCACCCCTTTCCGGGAGCACGCGCTGTGCGGGCAACAAGCGCACAGCGTACGGGAGATGCTGCGCAAGCCCGACCACGAGCGCGCCCTTCTCGACAACCGCACGGCCATGCTGGGGCACATGGCCGCGAAGACCCTGGACGGAGCCTCCTACATCGGGCTGCTGGAGGTGGTCGACACACGTCTCGACGTGGCCATTTGGGTCGCTCTGCCGGGCGACAAGAAGGACTTCCTCACGATGCACGATCTGAATGAGGAGCAGGACACGTGGTGACGTGAAGACCGCTCCCGCGTTCGCCGTGCCAGGGCGAACATCGTGAGTGAGGGGGCGCACCCGCTCAGTCGGCCGAAGTGCTCCGCCCCGCCTCGCGCGCCCCGGCGAGGGCTCGCTGCCTGAGGTTGCCGCCGAACAGCTGAATCGTGGTGGCGGCCAGGATGTCATCCGTGCCGATGGTCCGGCTGTCACCCCTTCTGGCGGACGGAGTTGGGAGGGAATCCGTGAGAGACAGGGCAGGGGCCGGTTCGCCCGGCATCCCCAGGGTGGTCGTGCCGAAGCGTCTGACCCCGCCCTCTCGGACGACCATGGCCGCGTCCCGGGCGAGGTCCGTCAGGAACGCGCTCGCGATTCCGTCCAGGTCGCGGACCATCGCCGGGACGGCCGTCGCTCCCCGGCTCCACAGCAGCTTCTTCACGCCGACCTCGAACCTGTGGGCGCCGGCCACGCCGCTCGCTCTGCGCGACTGCCTGCGCTTACGCCTAGGCACGATGACACCCTCGGCGTCGTACAGGACGCCGGTCAGGCCGTGAAACGTCGGGCTGTGGTCGTACCACCTCACCCCCACCTCCAGCTCGACGTTGCGGTCGATCGCCGAGAGAAGGTCCCTGGGAATCAGCTTCGTCCGGGCTTCCTCCCCCGCCGCTCTCCGCGCGCCGTCGATGATCTCCGTCAGCACTGTCCGCGTCACCGACGCCGCGGCCCGCGCGGCCGGCCGAGAGACGTGCAGCGAGGTCACGTCCCTGAACACCGCCCTGACGAGAGCGGACTTGAACGGCGAGGTGTCCGGGACCGAGGCGGTCCGGGGAACACTGCGCTGAGGGCGCGCGGGCTGTACGGCGGTCATCGGAAGAAACGCTCCCTGCTGTCGGGGGTGTTCAGAGGACCACACTTCACCACGCGGGTCCGCCCTGTTCCCTCCCCCGCCCCCCCCGTGGTTGTTCGCTCGCCTGCGGGACACGGGTGCGATCGCGGCGGCGGACCCCGCCTGGTGCCGCCAGGTCTTCCTCGCCCTCCTGCACGAGGTCAACGACCTGCCCGTGGACTCACCGTCCCTCCCCTTCTCCGCGAACGGAGGCGAGACGGGGGCGAGAGTCGACCTGCTCGTCCGCACCACGCTCGGCGCACTCGGCGGCAGCCATGCCGGGACAGCCCTCCCGCTCGACGGTGAGCGCGCGTCTGACGGATGACGCGGCAGGGTGTCGGGCACGAAGGGCCGGCCACAGGCCGGCGGAGTCGGATGCCAGGTCGCCCCTCCGCCCTACTCCGGTGCCGAGAAACCACCGATGCTCTGCTCCAGCAGTTCGGCCAGCCGCAGCGGGGTGCGGTCCTCGTACATCGGGCCGATGACCTGCACGCCCACCGGCAGGCCGTCGGCCGACGGGCCCGTGGGTATGGCGGTGGCGGGCAGGCCGGGCATGGTGGCCAGCCCGGCCCAGACGAGCTGGTCGAGGTACGGGTACGTGACGCCGTCGATGTCGATCCGGCGTTGCAGCAGGTCAGGGGTGTGGTCGTGTGGGAACGCGGGAGTTGGCGTGATCGGGCACACCACGGCGTCGAACTCGGCGAAGAGCTGCCGCCAGCCGTGGCGGTGGAGCTCGCGGCGGTCGTTCGCCTCGATCCAGTCGCGGTGGCTGAACGCCATCCCTCGCAGCCGCGCCGCGTCGAGGCTCCGGTCGTCCGCGCTCAGTCCGGCGGCGCGGGTCCTTAGTTGCTCGTACGCCTCGGCGGGATAGCGGGCCACGGCTCCCGAGAACAGCAACTGCGCGTAGAGGGTGGCGGCTTCAGCCAGGTCGGGCAGCAGCGGAGTGCGCCGTTCGACGCGGGCACCGCCGTCGGTGAGCGCGTCGGCCACCCGCTGCACTCCGGCCCGTACGGCCGACCCGGTCGGAAGGAACGGATGGTCGTCGAGGACCAGGACCCGGAAGCCGTCCAGCCGCTCGTGGCGCGCGGGCGGCAGGGTCACGGTGTGCGCCAAGCCGAGCGTCAGGGGGTCCGGCCCGGCCATGACGTCGAGCAGGAGCGAGAGGTCGCGGGCACTCCGCGCCATCGGGCCGACGACGGCAAGGTCGAGGTCGACCGGCAGTGCCGGGGTGGCGGGCGGCACCATGCCCCGGTTCGCCACCAGGCCGAGGGTCGGCTTGTGCGCGTAGACACCGCAGAAATGCGCGGGGGTGCGCAGCGAGCCGCCGATGTCGGAGCCGATGGACAACGCGCCGAACCCGCACGCCAGGGCCGCCGCCGAACCACCGGAGGACCCGCCCGGCGTGCGCCCGTGATCCCACGGATTGGTGGTGGTGCCGTAGATCTCGTTGTAGCTCTGCAGGTCCTGCAGCCCCAGAGGCACGTTGGTCTTGCCGAGCACCACCGCGCCCGCGGCCTTGAGCCGCGACACCTGCACCGCGTCCTCGGCCGGTACGAAGTCCCGGTGCGCCGGGTTGCCCCAGGTCGTGGGCATCCCGGCGATGTCGTACGACTCCTTGACCGTCACCGGGACGCCGAGCAGCGGCCCGCCCTCACCACGGGCGCGCGCACGGTCGGCCTGCCGCGCGGCGGCCCGCGCGCGGTCGAAGTCCGGCACGCAGATCGCGTTGACCACCTTGTCGTCCCGCTCGATACGGGCGATCGCGTCGTCGGTCAGCTCCAGCGAGGTCACTTCGCCGGTACGCAGGGCGGCCGTGAGTTCTTCCGCCGTCGAAAACTTGGTGTCCATGAATCGAACGTACTGACCTCGGGGTGAGGTCATAAAATGCCGGTTCACACAACGGGGATTGGCGTCTCAACACGTCAGGAACTCCCCAACTCCGCCTGACCAGCGGCCGGGTGATTCGCGACGACCGGGCGTGAAGCCCGGCCATGCGCCATCAGCCCTGGAGTGAGAGCCAGTCCGTATAGCGGGTCGCGGCGAGGTGGGCGTTCTCGTCGGTGAGGACGTCGCCCTTGACCACGGCGAACATGCCGGCGGTGGGGTCGTTCACGACGGTGCGGTCGTCGCCCTTGTGGGACAGGGTGATCCGGCCCAGCTCGTCCAGGGCGAAGATCTCGGGGCCGGCGATGTTGCGGATGCCGTTCAGCGGCGCGCCGGTGGCGACCTCCGCCACCGCGGCGGCCACGTCCTTGGCGGCGATCGGCTGGATCGGAGTGGCGGGCAGCCGGACGGTGTCGGCGTCGGCGGTCCAGGACATGACGGCGTCGATGAACTCCATGAACTGCGTCGCCCGGACGATCGAGTAGGGGACCGGTCCGGCCGCGAGGAGGTTCTCCTGGAGTGTCTTGGCGCGGTAGTAGTCCAGCTCCGGCACCTGGTCCGTGCCGACGATGGAGAGGACGACGAAGTGGCCGACTCCGTTCTTCCCCGCCGCGGCCAGGAGGTTGTCCATCGAGGTCTGGAAGAACGTCGGGGAGGCGTCGTCGAAGGTCGGGGAGTTCGTCAGGTTGACGACGACGTCGGCTCCCGCCATCGCCTCGTCCAGTCCCTCGCCGGTGACGACGTCGACCCCGGTGGACTTCGAATGGGGTACCGCCTCGTGTCCGGCGGCGTTCAGGTCCGCGACGACCTGCGAGCCGATCAGTCCGGTACCGCCGATGACTGCGATCTTCATGAGTCTCCCTTTCCCAGGAATCATGCGGGTATATACGGCATATAGGACGCACGCGGGGGCGGCAACACGCACCTGGAGCAGCCAGGGCGTGGCGCGGACGCGGCGATGTCAGGCGCCGCCCATGAAGGTGACCGTCTCGCCCAGCGGGGCGCGGCCGGTGCGGGCGTCACGCGCCGCGGCGTCCTCGAACCCGATCGACATGCCGCAGAAGAGCATCAGCTCGTCCGGGGGTGACAGGACCTCCGCGACGGTCCGGTGAAACTTCGCCCACGCCATCTGCGTGCAGCTGTGCAGCCCCTCGGCGCGCAGCAGGAGCATCACGGTCTGCAGGTACATGCCGACGTCGGACCATTGCGGTCGGCCGAGATCGCGGTCGATGTAGCAGAACAGGGCGGCGGGCGCGCCGAAGCAGTCCCAGTTCGCCGACGCGGCCCGCTGGCGCGCCTCGACGTCCTCGCGGGCGATGCCGAGCGCGCCGTATCGCTGCTCACCGAAGGCGGACCGGCGCTCGCGGTACGGGGACTTCAGTGACGGCGGGTACTGCTCGTACTCCGGCTCGTCCCAGGGGTCGCCCGCGGCGAGGCGTTCGCCGGCGCGCTTCTTGATCTCGGCGAGGGGTGCGCCGGTCACGGCGTAGACGTGCCAGGGCTGGAGGTTCGACGCGGAGGGCGCCCAGGCGGCTGCGGAGAGTACGCGCTCCAGCGTGTCCGCCGGGACCTCCCGGTCGGTGAACGCGCGCACCGCCCGTCGGCTCGCCACTGCCTCGTACACGTCCATGATCGTCCCAATCCTCGTTCGCTCGACGCCCTGCTTCCGTAGCGAGTACGACGGTATCACTCAATACCATCTCGTGTTTAACTATCGTCGAGCACGAATCCCCACCCCGGGCCTCCCGCCCGGTCATCGCACTTTGGAGAAGGTCCATGGCCACGCTGCTGCACATCGACTCGTCCGTGTTTCCCGACGAGGCGTCCTCGTCCCGTTCGGTCACGGCCGCGTTCCGCGAGACCTGGGAGGAGCAGCACCCTCAGGGCAGGGTGATCTACCGCGACCTGGCCGCCGACCCGGTCCCGCACATCACCGCTGCCGCCTGGTCGGCCGGATACGCCGCTCCCGGCGAGCGCACCCCGGAGCAGTCCGCCGCGTTCGCGGCGCGCGAGAAGCTCATCGAGGAACTGGAACAGGCGGACGCCGTCCTGATCGGCGCCCCCATGTACAACTTCTCGATCCCGTCGACCCTCAAGGCGTGGCTGGACAGCGTCCTGCTGCTCGGCCGCACGGCCGGTGAGGCACCCTCCGCGCAGGGGACGCCGGTGGTCGTCGTCGCCAGTCGCGGCGGCTCCTACGCGCCCGGAACCCCGCGCGAGGGCTTCGAGTTCGTGCAGAACTACCTGGAGGCCACGCTCAAGGACACCCTTGGCCTGGATCTGGAGTTCATCGTCCCGGAACTCACCATGGCGCCCCGCAATGCGGCCATGTCCGCACTCGTCCCCCTCTACGAGACCTCTCGCAAGCGGGCTTTCGACGACGCGGCGATCAAGGCCAAGGAGCTCGTGGAACGTCTCGTGGCGTGATCCCCTGGCCGTAGGTGCCGTGCGACGCTCCGGGGCCCGCCCTCACGGGGCGTCCACGGCAACAGCCCTCGAAGCCGGGCGGGCGGGGGTGCCCTACGCCTCCCCGTCCGAGGGGTGGGCGATACGGGTCAGCAGATCCGCCAGCTTCTCGGGCTCGCCGGGGCCCAGGTCGGCGACCAGGCGCTCGGCCAGCGGTTCCGCCGCCACATGGGCCGCGTCGAAGAGTTCGACACCCTGAGGCGTGATCTCCACGGCGCGCACCCGCCGGTCCCCCGGCACACTCTTACGGACGGCCAGCCCGCGCCGCTCCAGATCGTCGACGATCCTCATGATGCCCGCCTTGTCGGACCCGGTGGCGGCCGCCAGGTCCCGCTGAACCGTGGGTCCACGATCGACGAGCACGATCAGCACGGCGAAATGGCGCAACTCGATGCCGAGCGGCCGGAGCGACTCCTCCATCACGGCGGCCGCGCGCCAGTGCGCCCGGCGCAGCAGCAGGCCGAGGGCGAAGGGCGAGGTGTCCCCGGGGCGGTCGGTGACGCGCGAGGGGGCGGCGGGCGTGGCGTCGGCGGGCATGGGGCCAACCCTACGCCGTCCGCTCATCCGAGACGGTATCGCCTGAAACGAGGTGAGAGCCGGCCGCGGGGGCGTCGTTCACGTGGTCCTGACGCACGGGCTTGACGGCTCGGACGATCGCGGAGTGCATGGCGTCGGGGCTCGCAGGGGCCTGAGCTTGCATCGATGTTCTTCGATCCAAGCTTGCGTCCTGGATCGAAGAACATCAACATAGAAGTATGTCGAAACAAGATGTGGTCCTCCTCGGCCGGGACGAGGCGGCAGCGTGTTGCCCGACCCTGCTGACCGCGCCCATGGACGAGGAGCAGGCGGTCGAACTGGCCAAGGTGTTCAAGGCCCTCGGGGACCCGGTGCGGCTGCGGCTCCTGTCGATGATCGCCTCACGGGACGGCGGGGAGATCTGCGTCTGCGACCTCACCCCCGCGTTCGACCTGTCGCAGCCGACCATCTCCCACCACCTGAAGCTGCTGAAGCAGGCCGGTCTGATCGCCTCGGAACGGCGCGGGACGTGGGTGTACTACCGGCTGCTGCCCCAGTCCACCGAGCGGCTCGCCGCCGCCCTCACCCGCCCCGCGGGCGGGAAGGCCGGGACGACCGCGTGAGCGCGGACATGGAAGCCGGTCCGGTCGCCGGGCGGCTGTCGTTCCTGGACCGGCTCCTCGCGGTGTGGATCCTGGCCGCGATGGCGCTCGGCATCGGCCTGGGCCGCCTCGTGCCGGGCCTGGGCGACGCGCTGGGCGAAGTGACGGTCACCGGGATCTCGCTGCCGATCGCGCTCGGGCTGCTCGTGATGATGTACCCGGTGCTGGCGAAGGTCCGCTACGACCGCCTCGACACGGTGACGCGCGACCGGCGGCTGCTGATCCCCTCACTGGTGCTGAACTGGGTCGTCGGTCCGGCGCTGATGTTCGCGCTCGCATGGATCTTCCTGCCCGATCTGCCCGAGTACCGTACCGGGCTGATCATCGTCGGCCTGGCCCGCTGCATCGCCATGGTCGTCATCTGGAACGACCTCGCCTGCGGCGACCGCGAAGCCGCGGCCGTCCTCGTCGCCCTCAACTCCGCCTTCCAGGTCCTGGCCTTCGGCCTTCTGGGCTGGCTCTACCTCGACCTGCTCCCCGGCCTGCTCGGCCTGCGGCGCACCGCCCTGCACGTCTCCGCGTGGGAGATCGTCCGTTCCGTACTCGTCTTCCTCGGCATCCCGCTGCTCGCCGGATTCCTCACCCGCCGGACCGGCGAGAGGACCAAGGGCCGCACCTGGTACGAGACGAGGCTGATCCCCCGCATCGGTCCGTTCGCCCTGTACGGGCTGCTGTTCACCATCGTGGTGCTGTTCGCCCTGCAGGGCGATGCCATCACCTCCAAGCCCCTGGACGTCGCCCGGATCGCGCTCCCGCTGCTGGTGTACTTCGCGCTGATGTGGGCCGGAGCGATGGCCACGGGCCGTGCGGTCGGCCTGGGCTATCCGAGGGCGGCCACGCTCGCGTTCACCGCGGCGGGCAACAACTTCGAACTCGCCATCGCGGTCGCCGTCGCCACGTTCGGAGCCACCTCCGGTCAGGCACTCGCAGGCGTCGTCGGCCCGCTGATCGAGGTCCCCGTCCTCATCGGGCTCGTCCATGTCGCCCTCGCCGTCCGCCGGTACTTCCCCCAGCCCGCTTCGGCGACCGGCAGGATCGCCACCCCGGAAGGTCACGCCCATGCCTGAGAAGCCGAAGCCGTCGGTCCTGTTCGTCTGCGTCCACAACGCCGGCCGTTCCCAGATGGCGGCCGCGTGGCTCACCCATCTGGCGGGCGGCGGCGTCGAGGTCCGCTCCGCGGGCTCCGCCCCGGCCGCCGCGGTCAACCCGGCCGCCGCCGAAGCCATGCGCGAGGCCGGGATCGACATGTCCGCCCAGATGCCCAAGGTCCTCACCGTCGAGGCGGTCCGGGCCTCCGACGTCGTGATCACCATGGGCTGCGGCGACACCTGCCCCGTCTTCCCGGGCAAGACCTACCTCGACTGGGAACTCGACGATCCGGCTGGGCAGGGCGTCGACGCGGTACGTCCCATCCGGGACGAGATCGAGCGGCGCGTTCGGCGGCTGCTCGCCGAGCTGCTGAACATGCCCGCGTGAACTGGGGGTTCGCCGGGCGCCTCGTCCCCGCGTGCGACGGGCACTGCCCGCTCACTCCTCCGCGACGCGGATGATCGTCTTCCCCGGAGTGCGCTTGTCCGGGGCGAAGGCGGAGGGCGTGTCGGCGAGTGGCCGGACCGCGCCGATGATCGGCTTCAGGCGTCCGTCGCGCACACGCCTGGCCAGGTCGGCCAGGCGGAGGCGGTCCGGTTCCACGACGAAGAAGACGGCGCGTGCGTCGCGCGGATGGACGGTGACCGGTTCGGCGATGGTGACCAGGGAGCCGCCGGGGCGTACCAGTGCGGCGGAGCGTTCGAGGATCTCGCCTCCGATCACGTCGAAGACGACGTCCACCTCACCGACGTCCTCCAGTTTCTCCGCCTGGAGGTCGAGGAACGCGTGCGCGCCCAGGGCCAGGGCGGTGTCGCGGTCGCCGGACCGGCCGGTGCCGATCACCCGGGCGCCGGCCTCGCGGGCCAGTTGCACGGCGAGGGAGCCGACGCCGCCCGCGGCACCGTGGATGAGTACGCTCTGGCCGGTGAGCAGGTGGGCGTGGTCGAACAGGGCCTGGTAGGCGGTGAGTCCGGAGATCGGCAGCGCGGCGGCCGTGACGTGGTCGACGTCGGCCGGGAGCGGGGCGAGGTTGCGGGCCTCGACCGCCGTGTACTGGGCCAGTGAGCCGTTGCGGGTCCAGTCGGTCAGACCGAACACACGCTGTCCGACGGTCAGGCCGGTCGTGCCGTAGCCGAGTTCCGTGACCACGCCGGACAGCTCGTGGCCCGGCACGCTCGGCGTGCGGTCGCGGCCGGCCCGGTCGGTCCAGGTGCCGGGCCAGGTCAGTTCGCCCGGGGTGAATCCGGCGGCGTGGACCTTCACGATCACGTCGTTCTCGGCGGCGTGCGGGTGCGGCAGCTCGGAGAGCGTCAGGCCGCCGATGCCGGCGTCGCGGTCCTGGACGGTGATGGCTTGCATGGGAGGTTCCGCTTCCTGGTGAGAGCCGCCTGTCGCGCTTTCGGGGCAGCCGAATCCGGCCGCCCCGAAAGAAGGGTCGATACGACGATCAGTCGCCGATCGCCGACTTGTACCCGGCGGCGTCCAGGAGGTTGTTCAGCTCGCTCTGGTCGGAAGGCTTCAGCTTGAAGATCCACGAGTCGTAGGGGTCTTCGTTGATCAGCTCGGGACTGTCCGAGATTTCCTGGTTGACGGCGACGACCTCTCCGCTCACCGGGGAGTAGATGTCGGACGCGACCTTGACCGACTCGACCACGCCCGCGGCCTCCTCGGCGGCGATCACCCGGCCGACTTCGGCGAGTTCCACGAACACCACGTCGCCCATGGCCTTCTGCGCGTGATCGCTGATCCCGACGGTGACGGTGCCGTCGGGCTCCAGGCGGGCCCACTCGTGGGACTCGGCGAATCGCAGGTCTGCCGGGATCAGCGACATGTCTCACCTCTCTGCGGTGGCTGTCGCACGGGTCGGTGGTGACCACGTGCGGGTGCAGTCCATCGTCATGATCCGCAGAGCGCTCGGCGCCATGCCACGAATGTGCCGCCTTCATCCGAACGAGTCGCCGTGGAGCTGTGGACTGACGTGTCGGAGGACGGACTCGCGTTCCTTGCCGCCGGGACGGGTGAGCGGGGGTCGGAGCGGGCCGCTCGTGCGGCCTGCTCCCCCCCCCCGAAGGTGAGTTGGCCGGCCGGGTGGGCGGGGTGTTGGTGAGGTGCCGGGGGAATCCGCTCGGGCGGGCAA
>NZ_JBEYXQ010000028.1:0-72040 GCF_040645115.1 Streptomyces sp. NPDC046860
AAACGCCCGGTTACATTCCGAACCCGGAAGCTAAGCCTCACAGCGCCGATGGTACTGCAGGGGGGACCCTGTGGGAGAGTAGGACGCCGCCGAACAATCTTTGGAGGACCCCTGGTCCCAGCGTTCAGCTGGGACCAGGGGTCCTTTTGTTTTTACAATACTTGTGGTACCCGAAGACAGGAGTCACCCGATGTCCACCAACTCTCCCGACGACCGACCGGAGCGCGACCAGCGGCGACGGGACAGTGGTGACCGCGGTGATCGTGGCGGCTACCGCGGCGGCCCGCGTCGGTCCAACGACCGTGGCGACGACCGCCGTTCCGGCGACCGCCCCTCCTTCCGCCGCGACGACCGCGGTGGCGACCGCCGTGACGACCGTGGCGGCGACCGGGGTGACCGTGGCGGGTTCCGCCGCGACGACCGTTCCGGCGGTGACCGTCCCTCCTTCCGCCGTGACGACGACCGTCGTGGCGATGACCGCGGCGGCTTCCGCCGTGACGACCGTGGTGGGTTCCGTGGCCGTGACGACCGTGGCGGCGACCGCCCGTCGTTCCGCCGCGACGACCGTTCCGGCGGCGACCGTCCCTCCTTCCGTCGTGACGACAGCCGTGGCGACTTCCGCCGCGACGACCGCCGTGACGACAGCCGTGGTGGCGACCGTGGTGGGTTCCGCCGCGACGACCGTTCCGGCGGCGACCGCCCGTCCTTCCGCCGCGACGACGACCGTCGTGGCGGTGACCGTCCGACCTTCCGTCGTGACGACAGCCGTGGCGACTTCCGCCGCGACGACCGCCGTGACGACCGTCGCGGCGACGACCGCGGTGGGTTCCGTGGCCGTGACGACCGTGGTGGCGACCGTCCGTCGTTCCGTCGCGACGACCGCTCCGGTGGCGACCGTCCCTCCTTCCGTCGTGACGAGCGCTCGGGCGGTGACCGTCCCTCGTACCGTCGCGACGACAGCCGCAGCGACTTCCGCCGCGATGACCGCGGTGGCGACCGCCGTGACGACCGTGGTGGGTTCCGTGGGCGTGACGACCGTGGTGGTGACCGTCCCTCCTTCCGTCGTGACGACAGCCGTGGCGACTTCCGCCGCGACGACCGTCGTAGCGACGACCGTGGTGGGTTCCGTGGGCGTGACGACCGTGGTGGCGACCGTCCGTCGTTCCGCCGCGACGACCGTCCCGGCGGTGACCGTCCCTCCTTCCGCCGTGACGAGCGCTCCGGTGACCGTCCCTCGTACCGTCGTGACGACAGCCGTGGCGACTTCCGCCGTGACGACCGTCGTGACGACAGCCGTGGTGGCGGTGACCGCGGTGGGTTCCGTGGGCGCGATGACCGGGGAGGTTTCCGTGGGCGGGACGACCGTCGCGGTGATGACCGCGGTGGGTTCCGCGGCCGTGACGACCGTGGCGCGCGTCCGGGCGAGCGGGGCGGCTTCCGTGGCCGTGACGACCGCCGGGACGACCGCCGCGGGGACGACCGCCGTGGTGGGTTCCGGGGCCGTGACGAGCGGGACCGTGACCGGGAGCCGATCAAGCGGCTGCCGATCCCCGAGGAGGTCACCGGCGACGAGGTCGACAAGGACGTCCGCCAGGAGCTGCAGAGCCTCCCGAAGACGCTCGCCGAGGACGTCGCCAGGAACCTGGTGATGGTCGCCCGCCTCATCGACGAGGACCCCGAGCGGGCGTACGGCTACTCCAGGGTCGCCCTGCGTCTGGCGTCCCGTGTGGCCGCCGTGCGCGAGGCCGCCGGCTTCGCCGCCTACGCCAACCAGAAGTACAGCGAGGCCCTGGCCGAGTTCCGTGCCGCGCGCCGGATGACGGGCAACACCGAGCTGTGGCCCGTGATGGCCGACTGCGAGCGTGGGCTCGGGCGTCCGGAGAAGGCGCTGGACATGGCCGGTGCCCCCGAGGTGCAGAAGCTGGACAAGGCCGGCCAGGTCGAGATGCGGCTCGTCGCCGCCGGTGCCCGGCGTGACATGGACCAGCTGGACGCGGCCATCGTGACGCTGCAGAGCCAGGAGCTGGCCTCCAACTCCGTCCAGCCCTGGACCGCCCGCCTGCGGTACGCCTACGCGGACGCCCTGCTGGCCGCCGGCCGGGAGAGCGAGGCGCGTGAGTGGTTCGCCAAGGCCGTCGAGGCCGACCGCGACGGCAGCACGGACGCCTCCGACCGGCTCGCCGAGCTGGACGGTGTGGAGTTCGTCGACGCCATGGACGAGGACGACGAGAACGAGACCGTGGTGACGGTCGTGGTGGACGAGGACACCACCACCGACGACACCACGACCGACGACGTGTCCGACGAGGACGCGTCCGACGACGACGAGCCCGAGGCCGATGAGCCCGAGGCCGATGAGCCGAAGATCGTCCAGATCAAGGACTCCACCGAGGACTGATCCTCGCGCGGAGGACGGAAGAGAACACGAAAAAAGGGCGGGACCCCAGCGGTCCCGCCCTTTTTTCGTGCCCGTATCGGCCGGAGGCGGCCTCAGATGTCCACCACCCGCAGCACCAGGCCCGACGCCGGCTTGGGGCCGAAGGACGTCGACTTGCGGGGCATCGTCACGCCCTGGCGGGCCAGCTCGCGCACGACCTCCTCGCGCACCGGGTGCAGCAGCACGGCCGTACCGCCGTCGCGTTCCGCCTTGGCGACCGTCGCCTCCGTGTCGTGGATGTAGGCGATGTGCGCGGGGGAGTCCTCGGGGATGTGCCAGACGTGCTCCAGGAGCGCGGCGTGCAGGACGGTCGCGTCCAGGGAGCGCCAGGCGGCCGGGTGGCCGGCCGGGACCGTGCGGGCGAGCAGCGCCGGGTCCGGGTGGTCCAGCAGATGGAAGGCGCCGTCGCCGGCCAGCAGGAACGCGTTGCCCTCGGCGGCCGCCTCGGCGAGTTCCGCGAGCGCCTCGGCCAGCGGTACCTCCAGACGCCGTACCCGGAACAGGCCTTCCACGGCGGCGAGGGCGTCGGCCACCGGCAGGCCGTGCAGCAGGCGGTGGATGGCGCGGACACGCAGCGGGTAGCGGGCGGTGTCGACCAGCAGGACCAGGCCCAGGTCCCAGGGGCCGGGGGAGGGGTGCTCGGCGCGCAGCAGGCGGTAGGTGGCCCAGCGGTGGTGGCCGTCGGCGATGAGGGCCTGGTGGTGGGCGAGGTCGGCCCGCACCAGGGCCAGTTCGGACCGGTCGGTCAGGGCCCACAGGCGGTGGCGTACGCCGTCCTCGGTGGTGGTCGTCAGCAGGGCCGGGAGTTTCGCGGTGCGCTCGACGACGTCGCTGGTGGGGCCGTCGCCGCGGTAGGTCAGCAGCAGGGGTTCCAGGTTGGCGCGGGTGGTGCGCATCAGGGCCGCGCGGTCGGCGACCACCGGTGTCATCACGTCCTCGTGGGGGAGGACGACGCCCTCCTCCGGCTCCGAGACCCGCAGGGCGCCGATGACACCGCGCTGGACGAGGCCGTCGACGTCCTGCTGTTCGTACACGTACAGGGCCGGATCGGGGTCGGGGGCGAGGACGCCCTCGGCGAGCCAGCGGCGCAGCGTGTCGGCGGCCTGTTCGTTGCGGATGTCGGGCGTGTCGGCCTGGGGCAGGATCAGCCGGACGATGTTGTACGGGTCGGCGTCCTGGAGGTGGTGCAGGCCGTCTGGGCGTACGACGACGTCGTACGGCGGGGAGGTGACGGAGGCCAGGCTGCCGACCCGTTCGGGGTCGTAACGAAGGCCGCGGAACGGGGTGAGTTCCAGACCTCGGGGCGCCATTGCTTCCGAGTGACCTGCGATGTTCATCCCGGCATCGTACGTCTGCGGGCGGCTTGCGGGATGATCGGGGGAAAGAGCGTCGAACGAGGAGCGATACGGATGAGCCGGAGCGTCAGGACGAGCCCCGAGGGCAGCGAGCGGCCCCTGAACGAGGCGTACGACACGGCGCTGCTCGACCTGGACGGGGTGGTGTACGCGGGCGGTGAGGCCATCGCGCACGCCGTGGACTCGCTGGCCGACGCCCGCGCCGAGGGCATGCACCTCGCGTATGTCACCAACAACGCGCTGCGCACCCCGGACACCGTGGCGGAGCACCTCACCGAGCTGGGCATACCGACCGGCGCCGACGACGTGATCACCTCCGCGCAGGCGGTGGCCCGGCTGATCAGCGAGCAGGTGCCCGCCGGGGCGAAGGTGCTGGTGATCGGCGGTGAGGGGCTGCGGGTGGCGCTGCGCGAGCGCGGGCTGACCCCGGTGGAGTCGGCCGACGACGACCCGGTCGCCGTGGTGCAGGGGTACGGCGGACCCGACCTGGCGTGGGGGCGGTTCGCGGAGGCGTCGTACGCGGTGGCGCGCGGGGTGCCGTGGTTCGCGTCCAACACCGACCTGACCATCCCGAGCGGGCGGGGCATCGCGCCGGGCAACGGCGCGGCGGTCGAGGTGGTGCGGATCGCCACCGGTGCCGAGCCGCAGGTGGCGGGCAAGCCGCTGCCCCCGATGCACAAGGAGACCATCCTGCGCACCGGTGCGAAGCGGCCGCTGGTGGTCGGCGACCGGCTGGACACCGACATCGAGGGCGCCTGCAACGGCGAGGTCGACTCGCTGCTGGTGCTCACCGGCGTCACCGACGGCGCCCAGCTGCTGGCCGCGCCGCCCCAGCACCGGCCGACCTATGTGGACGCGGATCTGCGGGGTCTGCTGACCGGGCAGCCCGAAGTGGTGCGGGAGGGCGAGGGCTTCTCCTGCGGTGGCTGGAGCGCCACGGCCGGGGCCGGCGGGCTGGAGCTGTCGGGCGAGGGGTCCGCGGTGGACGGGCTGCGCGCGCTGTGCGCGGCGGCCTGGACGGCGGCCGGGGACGGCAGTTGTGCGCTGGACGCGGAGAAGGCGCTGGCCAGGCTGGGTGTTTGAGGCTTGTCCCACACCGCGGCCGGGGGTCTCGGGATCGAGATCGAATAGCAGGATAGGCTAACCTAACCGCGTGTTGGTCGAGAGTCCTCCGGAACAGCGCGCGGCAGCCGCCGCAGCGCCCCCGAAGCGACGGCTGGTGCGTGCCCTCGGGCTGCTCCTCGCCGTCGTCCTTCTGGCGTGCGTCGCCATGACGAGTATCGGCGTCGGCGCCAAGTCCCTGGCGCCGGACCTGATCTGGCACGGGTTGTTCCACGACACCGGGACCTACGCGGACATCGTCGTGCGGGACCGGATCTCCCGGACCGTCCTCGGCCTGCTGGCCGGGGCCGCGTTCGGGCTGTCCGGCTCGGTGCTCCAGGCGCTCACCCGCAACCCGCTGGCCGACCCCGGCCTGCTCGGCATCAACGCCGGCGCCTCCGCCGCCGTCGTCACGGCCATCACCTTCTTCGGCGTGACCTCGCTGAGCGGCTATGTGTGGTTCGCGTTCGCGGGCGCGGCCGCCGTGGGCGCGCTGGTGTGGTTCCTGGGCGGCAGCCGGGGCGCCACCCCGGTACGGCTCGCGCTGTCCGGCACCGCGATCGGCGCCGCGCTGTACGGGTACCTCCAGGCGGTGATGATCGTAGATGACGAGGCGCTGTCCCGGATGCGTTTCTGGACGGTCGGCTCGCTGGACGCCGCCACCGACCGGACCATCGTCCAGGTGCTGCCGTTCCTCGCCGCCGGCATGGTCCTCTCGCTGGCCCTGGCCCGGCCGCTGAACGCCATGGAGATGGGCGACGACACCGCCCGCGCGCTCGGCGCCCACCTGGGCCGCACCCGTGCGCTGGCCATGCTGGCGGCGACCGTGCTGTGCGGCGCGGCGACCGCGGCCTGCGGCCCGGTCATGTTCGTCGGGCTGATGGTGCCGCACGTCGTGCGCTCCTTCACCGGGCCCGACCTGCGCTGGATCCTCCCGTACGCCGCCGTGCTGTCGCCCGTGCTGCTGCTCGGCGCCGACATCATCGGCCGTCTCGTGGCCCGGCCCGCGGAGATCCAGGTCGGCATCGTCACCGCGCTCATCGGCGGCCCGGTCTTCATCTTTCTCGTACGGCGGCGAAGGACGGCCCAGCTGTGAAGACACTCTCCCGGAGCCGTGCGGTACGCACCCCCGGCGGGCTCTCGCTGCGCCTGGACCCGCGCTCCGTCCTCGTCGTGGTCCTCCTGCTGCTCGCCGTGCTGGTCGCGGGCGTCGCGCTGATCGGCACCGGCGACGCGCACATACCCGCGGCCGACGTGCTGCGGGCCCTGGCGGGCGACGGCAGCCCGTCGGAGGACTTCATCGTCAACGAACTGCGGCTGCCCCGGCTGCTGGTCGGACTGCTGGTGGGCGCGTCGCTGGGGCTCGGCGGGGCACTGTTCCAGTCGATCTCGCGCAACCCGCTCGGCAGCCCCGACGTGCTCGGCCTGTCCCAGGGCTCGACCGCGGGCGCCCTGGTGACGATCGTGCTGTTCTCCGGCAGTGCCACCGCGGTGACCCTGGGCGCGCTGGCGGGCGGCCTCGTCACGGGCCTCGGCATCTATCTGCTCGCCTGGAAACAGGGGGTGCACGGATACCGGCTGGTCCTGGTCGGCATCGGTGTCTCCGCCGTCGTGACCGCCGTCAACGGCTATCTGATCACCAAGGCCGACATCGTGGACGCGGCCCGCGCGGTGGTGTGGATGACCGGCTCCCTCAGCGGACGGGACTGGACCCAGGTCTGGCCGCTGCTGGTCCTGTGCGCGGTGCTCGTCCCGCTGGTCCTCGCCAACGGGCGGGGCCTCAGGACGCTGGAGATGGGCGACGACGTGGCCCACGCCCTCGGCGTACGGGTGCACCGGGTACGGCTGGTGCTGATGGTGTGCGCCGTCCTGCTCACCGCGGCCGCCACCGCCGCGGCGGGACCCGTCGGCTTCGTGGCCCTCACCTCGCCGCAGCTCGCCCGGCGCCTGACCCGCTCGCCGGGCCCCAACCTCGTGCCCTCGCTGTGCATGGGCGCGGCCCTGCTGGTCGTCGCCGACTGGGTCTGCCAGCGTGCCTTCGGTGCCGACCAGTTGCCCGTCGGCGTGGTCACCGGGGTCGTCGGCGGCGCCTACCTGCTGTGGCTGCTGGTCAGCGAGCGCCGGGCGGGGCGGGTATGAGCGCCGGAGCCAGCGGACCCCAGCCGAACACTTCGAGGAGCACCAGCACCGTGAACCGCCTGTCCGCCGAGAACGTCACCCTCGCCTACGAACAGCGCGTCATCGCCGACGGCCTGTCGGTGGAGATACCGGACAACTCCTTCACCGTCATCGTCGGCCCCAACGCGTGCGGCAAGTCCACCCTGCTGCGGGCGCTGTCCCGGATGCTGAAGCCGTCCGCCGGCCGGGTGCTGCTCGACGGCGAGGCCATCCAGTCGATGCCGGCGAAGAAGGTCGCCCGTACCCTGGGTCTGCTCCCGCAGTCCTCCATCGCGCCCGACGGCATCACCGTGGCCGATCTGGTCGGCCGGGGCCGCTACCCGCACCAGGGGCTGCTGCGCCAGTGGTCGGCCGAGGACGAGCGGGTCGTCCAGGAGTCCATGGAGCGGACGGGCGTCACCGAACTCGCCGAGCGGTACGTGGACGAACTCTCCGGCGGTCAGCGCCAGCGCGTCTGGATCGCCATGGCGCTGGCCCAGCAGACCCCGCTGCTGCTCCTGGACGAGCCGACCACCTACCTCGACATCCAGCACCAGATCGACGTCCTCGACCTGTGCGCCGAACTGCACGAGACCGAGAACCGCACCCTGGTCGCCGTCCTGCACGACCTCAACCACGCCGCGCGCTACGCCACCCACCTCATCGCCCTGCGCGACGGCCAGGTGGTCGCCGAGGGCGCGCCGAACGACATCGTCACCGCCGAGCTGGTCGAGCGGGTCTTCGGGCTGCGCTGCCAGGTCATCGAGGACCCCGAGACCGGGACCCCGCTGGTCGTGCCCGCCGCCCGCAAGGCGCGGGCGGCGAAGGTCACAGCAGCTTCCTGAGCCGGAACAGGTCCATGAGGCCCGCCTCCAGCCGGATGCGGCCCGAGCCCCAGGCGCCGGCGAAGTTCAGCTCGCCGTCCACCAGCGCCACCAGGTCGTCCCCGGCCAGCGCGAGCCGGATCTGGGCCCGCTCGCGGGGCGGGCCCGGCAGGGTCTCGGCCACCTCGATCCGGCCGCCTCTCATGCGTCCGGCGAAGGTGACGTCCAGGTCGGTGACATGGCAGCTCACCGAGCGGTCCAGCGCGGCGGCCGCGCCGACGTCGCCCTCGGCGTGGCTCATGCTGTCCGAAAGCTTCTCCAGTGCCGTACGGCACTCCTCGATCGTGGCCATCGCGCACGACGGTACCCCAGGCGTTCGCGGTAGCGTCTGGGCATGAGCGAGTCCGCGCCCGGGCCGGTGTCCCCGGAGCCCGAGTCCGACCCGGCGGCCCCGGCGCCGCTGGCCGTCCCCCGCACCCCCACCGGGGACGCCGGGGTCGACGCCCGCGTGGCCCGGCTGGCCGACGCCGACCACCTGCGCACCGACGGACACCTCGGCGTGTACGAGGATGTACACCGGGGGCTGCGCGACGCGCTCGGCGCGCTCGACGCCCGCCCGGACCATCACTGAGCACTGAAGCAGGAGCTGAACCGAACGTGGCAGGAGTCGCACGCCGCCGTCTGGACGCGGAACTGGTCCGCCGGAAGCTGGCGCGCTCGCGCGAGCACGCGAGCCAGTTGATCGCCGCCGGACGGGTCACCGTCGGCAAGACCGTGGCGACCAAGCCGGCCACCCAGGTGGAGACCGCCGCCGCGATCGTGGTCCTGAGCGACGACACCGACCCCGACTACGTCTCCCGCGGCGGCCACAAGCTCGCCGGGGCGCTCGCCGCCTTCGTCCCCCAGGGACTCGAGGTCGAGGGCCGCCGCGCCCTGGACGCGGGCGCCTCCACCGGCGGTTTCACCGACGTCCTGCTGCGCGCGGGCGTCTCCCGGGTCGTCGCCGTGGACGTCGGATACGGACAACTCGCCTGGTCTCTCCAGAACGATGAACGGGTCGTCGTCAAGGACCGTACGAACGTACGCGAGCTGACGCTCGACGAGATCGACGGGGAGCCGGTGGGCCTGGTGGTGGGGGATCTGTCCTTCATCCCGCTCGGTCTGGTGCTGCCCGCGCTCAAGAGGTGCGTGACGCCGGACGCCGATCTGGTGATGATGGTCAAACCGCAGTTCGAGGTGGGTAAGGAACGGCTGGGCAGCGGGGGTGTCGTACGGAGTCCGCAACTGCGGGCGGAAGCCGTGCGCGGGGTGGCCGCGAAGGCGTGGGAGCTGGGTCTCGGGGTGCGAGGAGTCACCGCGAGCCCACTGCCGGGCCCGTCCGGCAATGTCGAGTACTTTCTCTGGCTGCGGGCCGGAGCGCCCGAGCTGGACCCGGCCGAGGTGAGTCGTGCAGTGGCGGAGGGGCCGAGTTGACACATAACCGAGCGCGTACTGTTTTCCTGCTCGCCCACACCGGGCGTACCGCGGCGATCCGCAGCGCGGAACTCGTCGTCAAGGGACTGCTGCGGTCCGGTATCGGGGTGCGGGTGCTGGAGGAGGAGGCGCGCGACCTGCCGCTGCCGGGCGAACCGGCAGGGGTCGAACTCGTCAAGGAGGCGACTCCGCAGTCACTCGACGGGTGCGAACTGCTGATCGTCCTCGGCGGTGACGGCACCCTGCTGCGCGGCGCCGAGTTCGCCCGCGCCTCCGGAGTGCCGATGCTCGGCGTCAACCTCGGCAGCGTCGGCTTCCTCGCCGAGGCCGAGCGGGACGACCTGGACCGCGTGGTCGACCGGGTGGTGGCCCGCTCCTACGAGGTCGAGGAGCGCATGACCATCGACGTGGTCGTGCACCGCAACGGCGACATCGTGCACACCGACTGGGCGCTGAACGAGGCGGCCGTGCAGAAGGTGTCCGCCGAGAAGATGCTCGAAGTGGTGCTGGAGATCGACGGCCGCCCCGTCACCGCCTTCGGCTGCGACGGCATCGTGCTCTCCACGCCCACCGGCTCCACCGCCTACGCGTTCTCCGCCGGGGGACCGGTGGTGTGGCCCGAGGTCGAGGCGCTCCTCATGGTCCCGATCAGCGCGCACGCCCTGTTCGCCAAGCCGCTGGTCACCTCGCCCGACTCGGTCCTCGCCGTCGAGGTGCTCCCGCACGTCCCGCCGGGCGTGCTGTGGTGCGACGGCCGCCGCACCATCGAGCTGCCGCCCGGCGCGCGGGTCGAGGTCCGGCGCGGCGCGGTGCCGGTCCGGCTGGCCCGGCTGCACCACGCCTCCTTCACCGACCGGCTGGTGGCGAAGTTCGCCCTGCCGACCACCGGCTGGCGCGGCGCCCGGGACCACTCCTCGGAGTGACAGGGGCGGCCCGTGTGCGTTCCGCGCTCCGGACCTCGTAAGGTCTGTTCCGTGTTGGAGGAGATGCGGATACGGTCGCTCGGGGTCATCGACGACGCCGTGGTCGAGCTCTCGCCGGGATTCACCGCGGTCACCGGTGAGACGGGCGCGGGCAAGACCATGGTGGTCACCAGCCTGGGACTGCTGCTCGGCGGGCGCGCCGACCCGGCGCTCGTGCGGATCGGCGCGGGCAAGGCGGTGGTGGAGGGGCGGATCGCCCTGGCCGCCGGCGCCTCCGCCCTCGCGCGTGCGGAGGAGGCCGGGGCCGAGCTGGACGACGGCGCCCTGCTGATCAGCCGCACCCTCTCGGCCGAGGGCCGCTCCCGCGCGCACCTCGGCGGGCGCAGCGTGCCCGTGGGGCTGCTCGCCGAGCTGGCCGACGAGCTGGTGGCCGTGCACGGCCAGACCGACCAGCAGGGCCTGCTCAAGCTGTCCCGGCAGCGGCAGGCCCTGGACCGGTACGCGGGCGAGGCCGTCTCCGGCCCGCTGACCGCGTACACCGAGGCGTACCGGCGGCTGCGGGCCGTCGCGGGCGAGCTGGACGAGATCGTCACCCGCGCCCGCGAGCGCGCCCAGGAAGCCGACCTGCTGCGCTACGGCCTGGACGAGATCGCCGCCGTCGAACCCCGCGCCGGGGAGGACACCGAACTCGCCGAGGAGGCGGAGCGGCTCGGGCACGCCGAGGCGCTGGCCGGCGCGGCCACCGCGGCGCACGCCGCGCTCGCGGGCAACCCCGAGGACCCGGAGGGCATCGACGCGTCCACCCTGGTCGCCGGTGCCCACCGGGCGCTGGAGGCGGTCCGCGCCCACGACCCGGCGCTGGCCGCGCTCACCGACCGCATCGGGGAGATCGGCATCCTTCTCACCGACGTCGCCGGTGAGCTGGCGGGATACGCGGACGACCTGGACGCCGACCCGCTGCGGCTGGCCGCCGTGGAGGAGCGCCGGGCCGCGCTGACCGCGCTCACCCGGAAGTACGGCGAGGACATCGCCGGGGTCCTGGCCTGGGGCGAGCAGGGTGCCGCGCGGCTGACCGAGCTGGACGGCGACGACGAGCGGATCGGGGAGCTGACCGCCGAGCGTGACGCCCTGGGCGCCGAACTCGGCGCGCTCGCCGAGGAGTTGACCAAGGCCCGCACGGAGGCCGCCGAGCGGTTCGCCGCCGCCGTCACCGCCGAACTGGCCTCGCTGGCGATGCCGCACGCGCGCGTCTCCTTCGACATCCGGCAGACCGAGGACCCCGACGGCATCGAGGCGGGCGGCCGCACGGTCGCCTACGGGCCCGCCGGTGTCGACGAGGTCGAGCTGCTGCTCGCCCCGCACCCCGGTGCCCCGCCCCGGCCCGTCGCCAAGGGCGCCTCCGGCGGTGAGCTGTCCCGCGTGATGCTCGCCGTCGAGGTGGTGTTCGCGGGGACCGACCCGGTGCCGACCTACCTCTTCGACGAGGTCGACGCCGGTGTCGGCGGCAAGGCGGCCGTGGAGATCGGGCGGCGGCTGGCGAAGCTCGCCCGGACCGCCCAGGTCGTGGTGGTCACCCACCTGCCGCAGGTCGCCGCGTTCGCCGACCGGCAGTTGCTGGTGGAGAAGACCAACGACGGCTCGGTCACCCGGTCCGGGGTGAAGGTCCTGGAGGGGGAGGACCGCGTCCGCGAACTCTCCCGCATGCTGGCCGGACAGGAGGACTCCGAGGCGGCACGCGCCCATGCCGAGGAACTCCTCGCCACGGCCCGCGCGGAGGACCGGACCTCGCCTCACTAGGCTGGGCGGATGACCGTACGCACCGGCCGCGCCGCCGCCCTCTTCACCTCGGCCCTGCTGACACGCGGGCTGACGGCGGCGCTCCGGTTCCGCCCGCCTGGCGGCCCCGGCCGCTGGGAGCGTCCGAACCACGCCGGCCGCACCGTCGAGCTGTACGCGGGCACCGCCTGCGCCGCCGCCACCGCGTTCGCGGCCACGCGGGTCCACCCGGCGGCCGGGCTGGCCGTGCTCGCGGCCGGAACCTGCGGGGCCTACGACGACATCGCCGGGGCCGGCGACCCGCGCCGCGGCTTCCGGGCCCATCTCGGCGCCCTGCGCGAGGGCGAAGTCACCTCCGGCGCGGTCAAGTTGCTGGGCGTCTCCGCCGCCGCGCTGGTCGCCGGGACCCTGCTGAAGGAGCGGCCGCTCGACCGGCTCCTCGCGGCCGTCGTCATCGCGGGCGCCGCGCACACCGTGAACCTGCTCGACGTACGCCCCGGCCGCGCGGCGGGTGCCGTGCTCGCGCTCGCGGCACCGGGCCTGCTCCGGAGCGGGCCGGGAGGCGCGCTGGCCGCGGTCGCGGCGGGCGGGGCGGCCGCCGTGCTCCCGGAGGACCTCAGGGAGCGGGCCATGCTCGGTGACACCGGCGCGCACGCCCTGGGAGCGGCGCTCGGCGCCGCCGCGGCGCTGGCCAACCGGCGCGCGGGCCTGGCCGTGCACGCCGCCGCGGTGGTCGCCGCCACCGTGTATGGGGACCGGGTCACCGCCTGGGCGCGCGCTCTGTGAGCCGCTGACCTCCCGGTACGCGCGCCGGCCGGCTCCGCCCGGCCCCCGGCCGCTCTCACTCGTACGGGTGAGATGCGACGGCGCATTGCCACCGCGCGCGGTCCCGTGGGTCCGCCGGTATCGCACGGAACAGCCGTACGTACTGGCATGCTTGACGGTGTGCCGGGGCGGGCGCCGGCCCCGCGCGGCCCGCCGCACCCGGCCCCGCCGCATCGCCGTTCGCTACCTTCTGTACGTCCTCACCCGACCCACCCCGCCCCGAACCCAGGAGCCCCGGCCTTCGTGACCCCCTTGACCAGCAACGCCCCGCACGGCCAGTCCTCGCTGCGCGCCGTGCAGGTGCTCGGCGGCGGCAACGCCGGGAGCAGCGCCCATGTGCGCTCGCTGGCCGAGGGGCTGGTCGCGCGCGGTGTGCGGGTCACCGTGTGCGCCCCGGCCGAGGCCGACCGTGCCTACGACTTCGGGGGCACCGGCGCCGAGCACGTGCCGGTGCCGCGCAGCAGCGACCCGGCCGCCGTGGCCCAGCTCAGGGCGGCCTGCGCGGACGCCGACCTGGTGCACGCGCACGGGCTGCACGCCTCCTTCCGTGCCGCGCTGGCCCTCGGCGGACGCACCACCCCGCTGGTCGTCACCTGGCACGACCGCTCCTACGCCGAGGGCGCGCGGGCGCATCTGCTGCGGCTGCTGGAGCGGCGCGTGGCGCGGACCGCCGCCGTGGTCCTCGGCACCAGCTCCGCCCTGGTGGACCGGGCCCGCCGCAGCGGCGCCCGCGACGCCCGGCTCGGCGCGATGGCGCTGCCCGGCCGCTCCCGCGCCGCCGGGCCCGAGGACCCGGACCGCCCCTCGGCCAAGCTGCGCGCCGAACTCGGCGCCACCGGCCGCCCGTTGCTCCTCGCGGTCGGCTCCCTCGACCGGCACCGCGGCTACGACGTCCTGCTCGACGCCGCCCGCGCCTGGCGCGGCCTCGACCCGCAGCCGCTGACCCTGATCGCGGGCGAGGGCCCGCTCCGCTTCGAGCTGCAACAGCGCATCACCGACGAGGAGTTGCCCGTCAGGCTGCTCGGCGTGCGCGACGACGTGCCCGACCTCCTCGCGGCCGCCGACCTCGCCCTGCTCACCAGCCGCTGGGAGTCCCGCCCGCTTATCGCCCAGGAGGCACTGCACGCCCGCGTGCCCCTGGTCGCCACCGCGGTCGGCGGCGTCCCCGACCTGGTCGGCGACGCGGCCGAACTCGTCCCCTACGGCGATCCGGCCGCCCTCGCCGACGCCGTCGTCCGGCTCCTCGCCGACCCCGGACACCGCGAGCGGCTCACCGAGCGCGGCACCCGGCAGGCGGCCGGCTGGCCGACCGAGGACGACACGATCGCCCAGGTCCTCAGCATCTACGACGAGTTGACCCAGCCCCTGGCCCTGCTCTAGGAGGCGTCCCGGCTATTCCACGTGCCGCCGTGCCCGAAGCGCCAGGCTCAACGCCACCACCGTGTGCGGGTCGTCGAGGTCGGTGTTGAGCAACTCGGCGACGCGCGCGAGGCGGTTGTAGAGGGTCTGGCGGTTGAGATGCAGCTCGCGGGCGGTCTCCGCCTTGCGGCCCGCGTGCGCGAGGTAGGTCTCCAGGGTGGGGAGCAGCGGCGGTCTGGCGCGCTGGTCGTGTTCGAGCAGCGGGCCGATCGTCCGGTCCACGAACGCCGCCAGGTCAGGATGGTCGCGCAGCCGCCACAGCAGCAGGTCGATGTCCAGGCGGCGGGCGTCGTACCAGGGGCGGTCGGTCAGCCCCTGTGCGGCCGACGCCGTCTCCGCCGCGTGCCGCAGGCCCGCCGAGGCCGCCGCCCAGCCGCCCGCCAGCCCCACCACCACGACCGGCGGCCGGGCACCCGGACGGCTCACCCCGGCCCGCTCCGCGCCCGCCCGCAGCGCGGCCGCCACCCGGTCCGCGACCGAGGCCCGGTCCGCCTGCGACCGCAGCCCCACCAGCACCGGCACCCGGCCCTCCACCGGCCGCACCCCCAGCAGCACCGGCATCCCCACCGACGCCAGCTCCTCGCCGACCGCCCGCGCCAGCACCGCCCAGCTCCCCGCCGGGGACAGCGCGTCCCCCACCTTCATCACCACCGGCAGCAGCGGCCCCTCGCCGGGCCGGAACCCCAGCACCCGGGCCTGTGCCGGGGCGTCCCCGGCGCGCACCCGTCCCTCGGCCAGATCGGTCAGGAAGTCGCCCCGGCCGCGCGCCGCGAGCTCCTCCTCCTGGCGGGCCTGCATCAGCACCACCGCCACGGTCCCCGCCACCCGCTCGGCCGCGAGCCGGTGCACCGGCGCCGGCGGCGCGCCGACCGGCAGCAGCACCAGCCGGGCCCGCACCCCGCCCGGCCCCGCGCCCCCGCCCGGCACGTCCACCAGCAGCGCGCCCGCCGGGGGCGGCTGGGAGCGGTGCTGACCGCGCAGCCCCTCCCACACCTGCAACGGGTCGGTGCCCTCGGGACCCCGCCCGGCCGCGTACAGCAGGCGGCCGTCCGCCGTCTCCAGGAACACCGGGGTGGCGCAGAAGTCCGCCAGGATCGCCAGCAGCTGCGGCACCCCGCCCCCGCCGAGCAGCGCCTCGGTGCAGCGCCGGTGCACGTCCTCCGCCCGCTGGAGCAGCGCGTAGTGGCCGTTGACGATCTCGGTGTGGATCTCCTCGGTCACCGCCACGAACGGCACCTCGCGGTGCAGCTGCACCAGCGGCAGCCCCGAGGACCGGGCCGTGTCCACCAGTGCGGCGGGCAGCCGGGAGAAGCGCGGCCCCAGCTCCACCACCAGCGCGGCGATGTCCCGCTCCGCCAGCGTGCGCACGAACGCCCGCTGCTCGGCCGGGCGGGTGCCCAGGCCGTACCCGGTGGTCAGCAGCAGCTCGCCGCCCTTCAGCAGCGAGGCGATGTGCGGGACCTCGCCCGCGTGCACCCAGCGCACCGCCCGGTCCAGCCGGTCCTCGCCCGCCAGAACCTCCGGGAGCCCGCCGCGCAGGCCGGGCAGCTCCAGCGCCCGCCGCACGGTGACATCCGCACCCCGCGAGCCGTCCCGCCCGCTCTCCACGCCGCTCATGCGCCGGACGCTACCCGTGTGACCTCGTACGGAACAGTCACGCCCCGTCGCTACAGCGGCCGGATGTTGTGGTTGAAGCGGAAGACGTTGTCCGGGTCCCAGGCCCGCTTCGCCTTCTCCAGCCGCAGCATGTTGCCGACGCCGAGGCCCGCGCCGACCCGCTCGGCGCCCTCGTCGCCGATGAAGTTCAGATACACGTCGCCCGTGCTCCACGGCTCCACCCCGGAGCGCACCTCACGCACCCAGGACACGGCGCGCTCGTCGTCGGCCGGGTCCTCCCAGACCGCGAACGGATGCGCCGACCAGGGGGCGTCCCGGTAGGGGACCGGGTAGTCGTGCGGCCCGGCGGCGAGGGCACCGCCCTGCGGGAACAGGATGTGCTGGGTGCCGGTCGGCACCGGCATCCGCTCCCCGAGGGAGCAGTACACGTCCACCAGATCGTCCGGCAGCCCGGTCAGGTACTCGGCCGACCAGTAGTTCCGCATCCCCGGCGGGTCGTCGATCATGCACTGCACCGCCGCGTACGGCAGCTCGGCGACCAGCTCACCGGGGGCCCGCAGCGCCAGCAGCGGAGCGATCAGCTCGCGCAGGTCCGCGACCCCGCCCGCGTACGTCACCAGCGCCCCGCACACCAGCCTGCCCACCATCTCCTGGGGCACGAACTCCTCGGGCGGGCCGGTGATGTACAGCAGGGCCCCGCTCAGCCGGTCGGGTCCGGCCCCGATCACCTCGCGGAAGGCGCGCACCACCTCGGGGCCGCCTTCCGGCGGGTGGAGCAGCAGGGCGACCGCGAACTCCGGCAGGTCGTGCAGGCGCAGGGTGAGGGTGGTGGCCACCCCGAAGTTGCCGCCGCCGCCGTGCAGCGCCCAGAACAGCTCGGGGTGCTCCTCGGGACTCGCCCGCACCTCCTCGGCGTCGGCCGTCACCAGCTCCACGCTCCGGAGGTTGTCCGCCGCGAGCCCGAAGGCGCGGTCCAGCCAGCCGGTGCCGCCGCCGAGGACGAACCCGCCGACGCCGGTGGTGGAGACCCGGCCCCCGGTGGTGGCCAGACCGTACGGCGCGCAGGCCAGGTCCAGGTGGCTCATCAGGGCTCCGCCCCCGACCCGCACCGAACGGGCCCCGGGGTCGACCTCCACCCCGTGCATCCGGCGCAGGTCCACCACCACCGCGCCGTCGCCGAGCGCGTTGCCCGCGACGCTGTGCCCGCCGCCGCGCACGGCGACGGGCAGATCCAGATCACGGGCGAAGCGGACCGTGCGGACCACGTCGGCGGTGTCCGCGCACTGCGCGATCACCGCCGGCCGCCGGTCGATCATGGCGTTGAAGACGGTGCGGGCGTCGTCGTAGCCCGCGTCGCCCGGCGCGAACACCTCGCCGGTCAGCGCCTCGCGCAACGCGGCGAGCGCCGCACCGGCCTTCGAGAGGGAAGCCATGGCCGCCCCCTTCCGCTTCGGGGCAGTGGTCCGCTTCCCAGCGTAGGCGCGGGTCAGCCGCCGTACGCCCCCGAGGCCGTCAGCCGCAGGGCGGTGTCGATCAGCGGGACGTGGCTGAACGCCTGCGGGAAGTTGCCGACCTGGCGCTTGAGGCGTGGGTCCCACTCCTCGGCGAGCAGACCGAGGTCGTTGCGCAGGTCGAGGAGCTTCTCGAACAGCTTGCGGGCCTCGTCCACGCGGCCGATCATCGCCAGGTCGTCCGCCATCCAGAACGAGCAGGCCAGGAAGGCGCCCTCGTCACCGGGCAGGCCGTCGACGCCCGCGTCCTCGCCGTCGGTCGGGTAGCGCAGGATGAAGCCGTCGGAGGTGGACAGCTCGCGCTGGATCGCCTCGATGGTGCCGATCACCCGCTTGTCGTCCGGCGGCAGGAAGCCCATCTGCGGGATCAGCAGCAGGGAGGCGTCCAGCTCCTTGGAGCCGTAGTACTGGGTGAAGGTGTTGCGCTCCGGGTCGTAGCCCTTCTCGCAGACCTCGCGGTGGATGTCGTCGCGCAGTTCCTTCCAGCGCTCCAGCGGGCCCTCCGCGTCCCCGGACTCGATCAGCTTGATCGTGCGGTCCACGGCCACCCAGGCCATCACCTTGGAGTGCACGAACTGCCGGCGCGGCCCGCGCACCTCCCAGATGCCCTCGTCCGGCTCCTGCCAGTGGTCCTCCAGGTAGCGGATCAGCTTGAGCTGGAGCACCGAGGCGTAGTCGTTGCGCGCGAGCCCCGTCATGTGGCCCAGGTGCAGGGCCTCGATGACCTCGCCGTACACGTCGAGCTGGAGCTGGTCGGCCGCGCCGTTGCCCACCCGGACCGGGCGGGAGTTCTCGTACCCCGGCAGCCAGTCCAGCTCGGCCTCGCCCAGCTCACGCTCACCGGCGATGCCGTACATGATCTGGAGGTTCTCCGGGTCGCCCGCCACCGCCCGCAGCAGCCACTCGCGCCAGGCGCGGGCCTCGTCGCGGTAGCCGGTGCGCAGCAGCGAGGACAGGGTGATCGCCGCGTCCCGCAGCCAGGTGTAGCGGTAGTCCCAGTTCCGCACGCCCCCGATGTCCTCCGGCAGGGAGGTGGTGGGGGCGGCGACGATGCCGCCGGTGGGGGCGTAGGTGAGCGCCTTCAGCGTGATCAGCGAACGGATCACGGCCTCGCGGTAGGGGCCGTGGTACGTGCACTGCTCGACCCAGTCGCGCCAGAACTCCTCCGTCGCCCGGAGCGCCTGCTCCGGCTCGGGCAGCGCCGGCGCCTCCTTGTGCGAGGGCTGCCAGGAGATGGTGAACGCCATCCGGTCACCGGCCGAGACGGTGAAGTCGGAGTACGTCGTCAGGTCCTTGCCGTAGGTGTCGGCCTCGGTGTCGAACCACACCGAGTCGGGACCGGCGACGGCGACCGTACGGTTGTCGTACTTGTGCACCCACGGCACCACACGGCCGTAGGAGAAGCGCATCCGCAGCTCCGAGCGCATCGGCACCTCGCCGGTGATGCCCTCCACGATCCGGATGAGCTGCGGGGCGCCGTCACGCGGAGGCATGAAATCCGTCACCCGTACGGTGCCGTGCGGGGTGTCCCACTCCGACTCCAGGATGAGCGAGTCGCCCCGGTAGCCGCGGCGCGCGGCCGCCGGCGGGGCGGAGTCCGCCGCGTACGCCGGGCCGAGCCGCCAGAAGCCGTGCTCCTCGGTGCCCAGCAGGCCGGCGAAGATGGCGTGCGAGTCGAAGCGGGGCAGGCACAGCCAGTCCACCGTGCCGTCCCGGCAGACCAGGGCGGCGGTCTGCATGTCTCCGATGAGTGCGTAATCTTCGATGCGCCCGGCCACGTGCAACTCCAGTCGAACGGCCACGTCACCCCCGCGCGAAGGGGGCTGTCGCTTGGTGCGGTCAAGGGGTGGTTGTCATACGTTGAGCGGTGAAGCAAAGCAGCCCGCCGAGCCCTGAGGCAAAACGGCGGTCCTTGCTCAACGAACTGCCGCGCTCTCGATGTTCCGGATGCTAAAGGCGGGGGTGTGCCGTCATCCCGGCCGGGCTCGGCAGCGAGTGTCCGAGCAGGATACGACGCACGTAGATGATCTGCGCGCCGCTCCGGGCAACCCGTGTGGGCCGAACGAGTGAGCGCGGGGTGAGAACTCCGTGACCGTCACCCACAGGCACCGGAACCGGTCACGCGAGTCCCGCCGGCCGTGTGCGGAGCGTGGCCGGACGCCGACTCCTCCAGGCGCTGATACCCTGGTAGCCCGTGGACCGGTGGGCCCCAAAACCCCCGAACCGCAGCGACGACGCCACCGCGAGGAACACCTGATCCTCCGGGCCGGCGACCGCACCGCATCACAGACAGCGACCACGGGAGCCCCCTCTTGGCCATGCCGCCGAAATCTACGACGACCAAGCACATCTTCGTCACCGGGGGTGTCGCCTCCTCGCTCGGCAAGGGCCTCACCGCCTCCAGCCTGGGCATGCTGCTCAAGGCTCGCGGCCTGCGCGTCGTGATGCAGAAGCTCGACCCGTACCTGAACGTCGACCCGGGCACGATGAACCCCTTCCAGCACGGTGAGGTGTTCGTCACCAACGACGGCGCCGAGACCGACCTGGACATCGGCCACTACGAGCGCTTCCTCGACCGCGACCTCGACGGCTCGGCCAACGTCACCACCGGCCAGGTCTACTCGACGGTCATCGCCAAGGAGCGCCGGGGTGAGTACCTGGGCGACACCGTGCAGGTCATCCCGCACATCACGAACGAGATCAAGCACCGCATCCGGCGCATGGCCACCGACGAGGTGGACGTCGTCATCACCGAGGTCGGCGGCACCGTCGGCGACATCGAGTCGCTGCCGTTCCTGGAGACCGTCCGCCAGGTCCGCCACGAGGTCGGCCGGGACAACGTCTTCGTCGTCCACATCTCGCTGCTGCCGTACATCGGCCCCTCCGGCGAGCTGAAGACCAAGCCGACCCAGCACTCCGTCGCCGCGCTGCGCAACATCGGTATCCAGCCCGACGCGATCGTGCTGCGCTGCGACCGCGAGGTCCCCACCGCCATCAAGCGCAAGATCTCGCTGATGTGCGACGTGGACGAGGACGCCGTCGTGGCCTGCCCCGACGCCCGCTCCATCTACGACATCCCGAAGGTCATCCACGGCGAGGGCCTGGACGCCTACGTCGTCCGCAAGCTCGACCTGCCCTTCCGGGACGTCGACTGGACGACCTGGGACGACCTGCTGGACCGCGTGCACAAGCCGGACCACGAGATCACCCTCGCCCTGGTCGGCAAGTACATCGACCTGCCCGACGCCTACCTGTCGGTCACCGAGGCGCTGCGCGCCGGCGGATTCGCCAACCGCGCCCGCGTCAAGATCAAGTGGGTCACCTCCGACGACTGCAAGACCCCGGCCGGTGCCGCGGCCGCCCTCGGCGACGTGGACGGCATCTGCATCCCCGGCGGCTTCGGCGACCGCGGTGTGCTCGGCAAGGTCGGCGCCATCCGCTACGCCCGCGAGAACAAGGTCCCGCTGCTCGGCCTGTGCCTGGGTCTGCAGTGCATCGTGGTCGAGGCCGCGCGGAACCTGGCGGACATCCCGGACGCCAACTCCACCGAGTTCGACCCGGCCACCGCCCACCCGGTCATCTCCACCATGGCGGAGCAGATGGACATCGTCGCCGGTGAGGGCGACATGGGCGGCACCATGCGCCTGGGCATGTACCCGGCCAAGCTGGCCGAGGGCTCCATCGTCCGCGAGGTCTACGACGGCAAGGAGTACGTCGAGGAGCGGCACCGCCACCGCTACGAGGTCAACAACTCCTACCGCGCCGAGCTGGAGAAGAAGGCGGGCATCCTCTTCTCGGGCACCTCGCCCGACGGCAAGCTCGTCGAGTACGTGGAGTACCCGCGCGAGGTCCACCCCTACCTCGTCGCCACCCAGGCGCACCCCGAGCTGCGCTCGCGGCCGACCCGGCCGCACCCGCTGTTCGCGGGCCTGGTGAAGGCTTCCGTCGAGCGCAAGACGGCGGGCAAGCCGAAGAACTCCAAGTAACACACCAGTTGTTACGGTGGCCGGGGTGCGAACCTTCAAAGGTTGGCACCCCGGTTTTCTTTTGCGCACGTGGAAGGACAGGGCATGACGATCAAGGACACCCCCGAGGAGTGGGAGGTCCGCGCGAGCGCGACCCCGTTCACGGGCAACAAGACCTCCGTCCGCACCGACGACGTGGTCATGCCCGACGGCTCGGTCGTCCGCCGCGACTACCAGGTCCACCCCGGCTCGGTCGCCGTCCTCGCCCTGGACGAGCGGGACCGGGTCCTGCTCATCAACCAGTACCGCCACCCCGTGCGCCACAAGCTGTGGGAGATCCCGGCCGGACTGCTCGACGTGCCCGGTGAGAACCCGCTGCACGCCGCCCAGCGCGAGCTGTACGAGGAGGCGCACGTCAAGGCCGAGGACTGGCGGGTGCTGACCGACGTCTACACCACCCCCGGCGGCTGCGACGAGGCCGTACGGATCTTCCTCGCCCGCGATCTCTCCGAGGCCGAGGGCGAGCGCTTCGTCACGGAGCACGAGGAGACCGACATGGAGTACGCGCGCGTGCCCGTGGACGAGCTGGTCCGCCTGGTGCTCGCCGGGGACGTGCACAACAACTGCCTGGTCGTGGGCGTCCTCTCGCTGGTCGCCGCCCGCGCCGGGGACGGTCTGGAGAGCCTCCGCCCGGCCGGCGCGCCGTGGCCCGCGCGCCCCTTCGCCTCCTGAGTCCGGCCCGGAATCCCCACCGCACCGCATTGGTGTGACCATCGCCTGATCCGATCGGGGGACGTGTCCGCCGCGCTCCACCGGGAACGTCGCAGAGCGTGAACTAGGCTCTGCAAACGCCCGTACCGGAAGAACCGGCGGGCTTTGCGCGTGCGGTGGGACGGGAGCGTGGCCCGTGACGGATCAGGCGGTGGACCAGGAAGAGGCGCGGCTGTCGGAGCCGCCGGCCCCAGGGGGTCAGTTCCTCGGGCGCACCAGGGAGTTGAAGGAACTCAGGGCCGACATCGAGCGGACCGGCCTGGACACCCTCGCCGGCCGCAAGGCCCCCAGAGCCCGCGTCCTCCTCATCGCCGGACGCCCCGGTTCCGGCCGGACCGCGGTCGCCGAGGAACTCGTCCGCCAGGTTGCTCAGCGTTACCCCGACGGCGTGCTCCGGGCCCGCCTCAGCGACCCCGACGGCACCCCCGTTCCCGTGGAGCGCACCGCCCGGGAACTGCTCGCCGCCCTCGGCGGCCGGGCCCCCGCCGGGGCCGGCGAGGACGAGCTGACCGAGGCCCTGCGCACCGCCCTCGCCCCCCGGCGCGCCCTGCTCCTGCTGGACGACGCCGCCGGGGCCGAGCAGGTCGACGCCCTCCTCCCGGACGCGCCCGACTGCCTGGTGGTCGCCGTCTCCCGCGGCCCCCTCACCGGCATCTCCGACGTCCGCCCCTGCACGCTCGGCGGGATGGACACCAAGTCCGCGGTGGAACTGCTCACCCGGTACACCGGCTCGGTCCGCGTCACCGTCGACCCGCGCTCCGCCGAGAACCTCGCCGAGATCTGCGAGGGGCAGCCCGCCGCCCTCACCCTGGCCGGCGGCTGGCTCGCCGCCCGCCCCCAGACGGCCGTCTCCGACCTCGCCAAGCGGCTGCACACCGACCCCGACGACGGCCCCGTCCTCGCCCGCGTCCTCCGGCTCGTCCACGACCAGCTCCCCGCCTCCACCGCGCGGACCCTGCGTCTGCTCACCGAGGCCCCGGCCGGAACGGTCGACGCGCACACCGCCTCCGCGCTCGCCGGCTGCTCGCTCAAGACGGCCCAGACCGCGCTGCGGGAACTGGCCGCCCTCGGCCTGCTCCGCCCGGTCGCCGCCCCGCTGCCCGCGTACGACATCCCCGGCTGCCTGCACCCCCTGCTGCGCGCCCTCGCCGAGACCAAGGACCGCCCCGCCGAACTCCAGCTGGCCCGCGCCCGGCTGCTGGAACGCGACGTGCGGCTGCTCCAGTCCTGCCGTGCCAGCGCCGAGACCGACAGCCCCCAGGCCCAGGAGAAGCTCCAGGCGCTGCCCCCGGCACTGCGCTTCCCCAGCTCCCGCGCGGCCGCCGAATGGCTCGCGGCCCGGCGCCCCGCGCTGCTGGCCGCCGCCCGGCTCGCGGTGGCCGACGGGGAGCTGGACACCCTCGCCCGCCGTCTGATGTCCCAGCTGGTGCGGGCCATGGTCGCGCACCTCGGCACCGAGGCCGCGGCCCCCGACCTGTACGGCATCCACGGACTGGTCCTCGATGTCGCCGAGCGCCGGGGGCTGGCCCGCGAGAAGGCCGCCGCCCTGCTGAACCTCGGGGACGTGGACGCCCAGACCGGCCGCACCCGGGACGCGCTGGCACGCTACCGGGCCGCGCTGGACGCCGGGCGCGAGGCGAACGACCCCTACGCCACCGCCCGGGCGATGGAATCCGTCGGCGGCGCCCACCAGGAGCTGGGCGACCACGACCGGGCCGCCGACTGGTTCGGGCGCGCGCTGTCCCAGCGGCTGGCCCGCGGCGAGCGCGCCGAGGCCGCCCGGCTCTACGGCCGCATCGCCACCGCCCACACCTACGCCGGCCGGTACGGCGAGGCGCTGCGCAACTGGCGGGCCGCCCTCGCCGGGTACCGCAAGGAGGGCGACGTCGCCGCCCACGCGCGCGCCCTGAGCGAGCTGGCCCGCGTCCAGGAGTACGCCGGGCGGCCCGAGGAATGCCTGCGCACCTGCCAGGAGGCGGTGGAGTGGGCGCGGCGCGCGGAGGACGCCCGGCTGCAGGCCGCGCTGCAGCTGCGGCTGGCCGACACCCTGGACCGGCTCGGCGACCCCACGTCCGCCCGCCTGCACCGCGCGGCGGCGGAGCGCATGCTGGAAGAGGAGGCCAACACCGGCGCCAGGGAAGGCAAGTCGGTGGTTCCGGACGAGGAAGCCTGCGAAATCCGCAGTGCATCCGATGAAGATTGATGCAATGGAAGGCTAGACACGCGGAACACCTTCATTAGACTGGCTCTGCCGCACGTTCTCCTGCGGTGTCTCCCGGTGTGCCCCGGCATGCTCGGGTATGTCTTTCAGCGCACCCCCCATACCCCCTGAGCCAAGGACCGTGATCGACGTGAAGGTCGGCATCCCCCGCGAGGTCAAGAACAACGAGTTCCGGGTGGCCATCACCCCCGCCGGCGTGCACGAGCTGGTGCGCGCCGGCCACCAGGTCGTCATCGAGCGGGGTGCCGGTCTCGGCTCCTCGATCACGGACGAGGAGTACGTCGCCGCGGGCGCCGGCATCCTCGACACCGCCGACGAGGTGTGGGCCAGCGCCGACCTGCTGCTCAAGGTCAAGGAGCCGGTCGCGGAGGAGTACCACCGCCTGCGCAAGGACCAGATCCTCTTCACCTACCTGCACCTGGCCGCCTCCCGCGAGTGCACCGACGCCCTGCTGGAGTCCGGCACCACGGCCATCGCCTACGAGACCGTCGAGCTGGCGAACCGCGCGCTGCCGCTGCTCGCCCCGATGTCCGAGGTCGCGGGCCGGCTCGCCCCGCAGGTCGGCGCCTACCACCTGATGCGCCCGGCCGGCGGCCGCGGCGTGCTCCCCGGCGGCGTGCCCGGCGTGACCCCGGCCAAGGCCGTCGTCATCGGCGGCGGTGTCTCCGGCTGGAACGCCACCCAGATCGCCGTCGGCATGGGCTTCGAGGTCACGCTGCTGGACCGTGACATCAACAAGCTGCGCGAGGCCGACCGGATCTTCGGCAGCAAGGTCAAGGCGATCATGTCCAACGCCTTCGAGCTGGAGAAGGCCGTCCTGGACGCCGACCTCGTCATCGGCGCGGTCCTCATCCCGGGCGCCAAGGCCCCGAAGCTGGTCACCAACGAGCTGGTGTCGCGGATGAAGCCCGGAAGTGTCCTTGTCGACATCGCCATCGACCAGGGCGGCTGCTTCGAGGACTCCCGTCCCACCACGCACGCCGAGCCCACCTTCCAGGTGCACAACTCGGTCTTCTACTGCGTCGCCAACATGCCCGGCGCGGTGCCCAACACCTCCACCAACGCGCTCACCAACGCGACGATGCCGTACATCGTCTCGCTGGCGAACAACGGCTGGGTCGAGGCGCTGCGCCGCGACGCCGCCCTCGCCCGGGGTCTCAACACCCATGACGGCAAGGTGGTCTACAAGGAGGTCGCCGAGGCGCACGGCCTGGAGCACGTGGCGATCGAGACGCTGATCGGCTGACCCTTCCCGCGCCGCGACCCCCAAGTCGCCAGCGTGGAAAAGGCGATTCGTCAACACGGATCGTCAACACCGCGAACCCGGCCGGACCTTGCCCGACAAGGTCCGGCCGGATGTGTGTATGGTCACTTTGCGATGCTAAGCCAACTCGCCTCGAACGTAACGCTTGGACCGATTCGCACACCGGTGAAACCTGCTGTGCGACGGCTGTACGCCCTTGACAGCGGGATGTTTCATTGTCGACACATCGAGCCGGGTCCGGCGGATTGTGTTGCTGCGGACCGCCGACACGCCATAGAGTCGCCAACCGTCGGCATGGTGCCACGCTGACCTTGTCTAGAAGTTTCCTGGTCACCAAGGAGGTAAGACGACTTGTGAATGAGTCGACATTTTCTCCCGGAGGTGGTCGACCAGGATTGCGCGGAGAGGGCCAGGGTCCCGAGGGACTCCAGGCCGTCGGCTCCGTCGCGGTGCGCACCTTCGCAGCCCACCAGAGTCCGGTTCCGCAGACGGCCCGGAGAGCACACCAGAGCATGGATGGCCAACACGTGAACGCCATGGCCGGCGACGGAAGTGGCGCGCCCCGCAACCACTTCGCCGACTACGACGAACTGCCCGAGGGGCATTTCTACGATCCCGACGCCGAGTACGAGCCCGATCCGGAGTACGCGGCCACGCTCGCGCCCGACGCGGCACGCCAGCGTCGTGAGCGCGTCGGCCCCACCGGCCGTCCGCTGCCGTACTTCCCCATCCCGGGCCCGCTGACCGACCACGGCCCCGCGAAGATCATCGCCATGTGCAACCAGAAGGGCGGCGTCGGCAAGACCACGTCGACCATCAACCTGGGCGCGGCGCTCGCGGAGTACGGGCGGCGCGTGCTGCTCGTGGACTTCGACCCGCAGGGCGCGCTGTCGGTGGGCCTCGGCGTCAACCCGATGGAGCTGGACCTCACCGTCTACAACCTGCTCATGGAGCGGGGCATGTCGGCCGACGAGGTCCTGCTGAAGACGGCGGTCCCCAACATGGACCTGCTGCCCTCCAACATCGACCTGTCCGCGGCCGAGGTCCAGCTGGTCTCCGAGGTCGCGCGCGAGTCCACGCTCCAGCGCGCCCTGAAGCCGCTGATGGACGACTACGACTACATCGTGATCGACTGTCAGCCCTCGCTCGGCCTGCTCACCGTCAACGCGCTCACCGCCGCGCACAAGGTCATCGTCCCGCTGGAGTGCGAGTTCTTCGCGCTGCGCGGTGTGGCCCTGCTGACCGAGACCATCGAGAAGGTCCAGGAGCGGCTCAACCCCGAGCTGGAGCTCGACGGCATCCTGGCCACCATGTACGACTCGCGCACGGTCCACAGCCGCGAGGTGCTGGCCCGGGTGGTCGAGGCGTTCGACGACCACGTCTACCACACGGTCATCGGGCGCACCGTCCGCTTCCCGGAGACCACGGTCGCCGGTGAGCCCATCACCACCTACGCCTCCAACTCCGTCGGCGCCGCCGCCTACCGTCAGCTCGCCAGGGAGGTGCTCGCCCGGTGTCACGCCGAGTGAGTCTGCCCGGAGCCGACGAACTGTTCCGTACGACAGGAGGGATGGCGCTCCAGCCGTCCTCGCCCCGGCGCGGACCCGGCGGTGAGGCGCGGGTGCCCGCGCCGGCGGGGGAGAGCGACCCGGCCGCGGCGCAGGACGCGCCGCAGTCGGTGCCCGCGCAGGGCGGCGACGGCGAGGGTCCCGAGCACACCGCTGCGGCCGGACCGGAACCGGACGGGGCCGGCGAGTCCCGTATCCGGCCCGCACGCAGGCAGGCCGAGCCCGACGGCTCCGGGGAACAGCCCCGCAAGCGCGGCCGCGCGGCCGCCCGGCGGCCCAGCGGACGCGAGCGGCACGACGAGAAGATCACGGTCTACGTCTCGGCCGAGGAACTGATGGACCTCGAACACGCCCGCCTGGTCCTGCGCGGCGAGCACGGCCTCGCCGTGGACCGCGGCCGGATCGTCCGCGAGGCGGTCGCCGTGGTCCTCGCCGACCTGGAGTCGCGCGGAGAGGCCAGCATCCTGGTGCGGCGGCTGCGGGGGCGCTAGCCGCTCTCCGGGCCGGTCGAGCGATAACCTGCGACCCCCATGAACCCGCACCGCACCACCACCCGTGGCCCCAGACGCCCACTGGGCCGGGGCCCGGACCCCGCGCCTCTGGCCCCGGACCCCGCACCTCTGGCGCCGGACTCCGCAGCCCTGGCCCCGGACCCCGCGCCCCTGGCCCCGGACGCCACCGGGCCGCCCGAGGCCACCGGGCCGCCGGAGGTCGCGGAGCCGCCCGAGGCCGGTGGGTCGTCGGAGCCGGCCGTGGCCGACGGGGTGTTCACGGTCCGGCTGGACAACTTCGAGGGACCCTTCGACCTGCTGCTCCAGCTCATCGCCCGGCACCGGCTCGACGTCACCGAGATCGCCCTGTCCCGGGTGACCGACGAGTTCATGGCGCACATCCGGGCCATGGGGCCCGACTGGGACCTGGACCGGACCACCGAGTTCCTGGTCGTCGCCGCCACCCTGCTCGATCTGAAGGCCGCCCGGCTGCTGCCCGCCGCCCAGATCGAGGACGAGGCCGACCTCGCCCTGCTGGAGGCCCGGGACCTGCTCTTCGCCCGGCTGCTCCAGTACCGGGCCTACAAGCGGATCTCCGACATCTTCGCCGGGCGGCTGGACGACGAGGCCCACCGGTGGCCCCGTACCGTCGGTCTCGAACCGGAGCACGCCGAGCTGCTGCCCGAGGTCGTCATCGGCATCGGGCCCGAGGGGTTCGCCCGGCTCGCGGTCAAGGCGATGCAGCCCAGGCTCCGGCCCCAGGTGTACGTCGACCACATCCACGCCCCGCTGGTCAGTGTCAGGGAGCAGGCCGGGATCGTCGTCGCCCGCCTGCGGGAGGCCGGTGAGACCGACTTCCGGGCGCTGGTGGCCGACACCGACGACACCCTCACCGTCGTCGCGCGCTTCCTCGCCCTGCTGGAGCTCTACCGCGACAAGGCCGTCGCCCTGGAGCAGGAGACCGCGCTCGGCGCCCTGCTCGTGCGCTGGACCGGCGGGGAGACGGACGAGCCCCCGACGGTCACCGACGAGTTCGACCGGCCCGCGCAGACGGCCGAGAAGGCCGGGAGGCAGAAGACGTGAACCACGAGACCGCCGACGACCGCGTCGCCGCCCTCGACCTCAAGCCCGCGCTGGAGGCCGTCCTGATGGTCGTGGACGAGCCCGCGACCGAGGACCACCTCGCGCGGGTCCTGGGGCGGCCCAGGGGCCGCGTCGCCGAGGCGCTGCGCGAGCTGGCCGAGGACTACACCGCCCAGGGCCGCGGCTTCGAGCTGCGTTTCGTCGCGGGCGGCTGGCGTTTCTACACCCGCGCCGCCTACGCGCCGGCCGTCGAACGCCTCGCGCTGGAGGGCCAGACGGCCCGCCTCACGCAGGCGGCCCTGGAGACTCTCGCGGTCGTCGCCTACCGCCAGCCGGTCAGCCGCAGCAGGGTCTCGGCGGTGCGCGGGGTCAACTGTGACGGCGTGATGCGGACCCTGCTCCAGCGCGGTCTGGTCGCCGAGGCGGGCACGGAACCCGAAACAGGTGCGATCCTGTACGTGACGACGAACTATTTCCTGGAGCGGATGGGCCTGCGCGGCTTGGACGAGCTTCCGGAACTCGCGCCCTTCCTCCCCGAGGCGGAGGCGATCGAGGCCGAGACCCAGGAGGGAGTCCCGTCGTTCGACCCGGACGCGCCCGACGCGCCCGGCGGTCAGGACGCAGACGACTAAGACGGAAACCTTGATGCGAAGCAGCGGCAGCGGCAGCGGCAGGAACAGCGGACGCGGTAACCCCCGCGGCCAGGGCGGCAACCGGGACGAGCGCAAGGGGCAGGGCCGCCCCAGCAAGCCCCGCCCGGAGGAGCGCCGCTACGACGTGGGCCCCGGCGCCACGAAGGACGGCCCGAAGTCGGGCCGTGGCGGCGCGGCGCGCGGCGGAGCCAAGGGCGGACCCAGGCAGTCCCAGCAGGCGGGGCGCGGCCGTACGGCGCCCGGCAGCTCGCGTGAGTACGAGACGCGGACCGAGGAGCGCAACAGGGAGCGGTACGAGGGCAAGAAGGACGTCAGGCTGCCCAAGACCTTCCCCGGCGCCGAGCAGGAGGGCGAGCGGCTGCAGAAGATCCTCGCCCGCGCGGGCTACGGCTCGCGGCGTGCCTGCGAGGAGCTGATCGAGCAGGCCCGCGTCGAGATCAACGGCGAGATCGTGCTGGAGCAGGGCCGCCGGGTGGACCCGGAGAAGGACGAGGTCAAGGTCGACGGCCTGACCGTCGCGACCCAGTCGTACCAGTTCTTCTCGCTGAACAAGCCCGCCGGTGTCGTCTCCACGATGGAGGACCCCGACGGACGCCAGTGCCTCGGGGACTACGTCACCAACCGCGAGACCCGGCTGTTCCACGTGGGCCGGCTCGACACGGAGACCGAGGGCGTCATCCTGCTCACCAACCACGGAGAGCTGGCGCACCGCCTCACGCACCCGAAGTACGGCGTGAAGAAGACCTACCTCGCGCACATCGTCGGACCGATCCCGCGCGACCTCGGCAAGCGTCTGAAGGACGGCATCCAGCTCGAGGACGGGTACGCCCGCGCGGACCACTTCCGGGTGGTCGAGCAGACCGGCAAGAACTACCTGGTCGAGGTGACCCTGCACGAGGGCCGCAAGCACATCGTGCGCCGCATGCTGGCGGAGGCGGGCTTCCCCGTCGACAAGCTGGTGCGTGTCTCCTTCGGCCCGATCACCCTGGGCGACCAGAAGTCGGGCTGGCTGCGCCGCCTGTCCAACACCGAGGTCGGCATGCTGATGAAGGAAGTCGACCTCTAGGAGTCTTGCCGCCGTTGCCGGTCCGGCTTTATGGTCAACCTGACGATTAGTCGGGTGGCCGTGCGGCCGGACCAACGGGGGCCGGGGCGGGGTGCGCCCGGAAGGGCGTACCCATGACCACCGCACCCGCGGGAAAGCGCACGGCCACCGGTTCCCTGCTCGGCCTCGCCCTCGGCGACGCTCTCGGGTTCCCGACCGAGTTCGACGACGTGCCGTCCATCCTCGCCAAGTGCGGACCCTGGCGGGAGATGGAGCTGCCGGGCCGCGCCCTCGTCTCCGACGACACGCAGATGACCCTCGCGCTGGCGCGGGCGCTGCGCACCGCGACCGGCCGGGGTGATCTCTCGCCCGCACGGCTGGAGCCGCCGCTGCGCGCGGAGTTCACGGACTGGTACGCGTCACCGGAGAACAACCGCGCCCCCGGCCGCACCTGCCTCACCGCCTGTGAGCTGCTGACGGACGAGGGGCGGTCCTGGCGGGACGCGAGCCAGGTGGGCTCCAAGGGCTGCGGCGCCAACATGCGGGTCGCCCCGCTGGGCCTCGCGCCCGGCCTCAGCGCAGAACAGCGTTCCGGCGCCGCCCAGCTGCAGTCCGCCCTCACCCACGGCCACCCCACCGCGCTGGCCGCCTCCGACCTCACCGCGCACGCGGTGTGGCTCCTGGCCCGGGGCGCCGACCCCACCGGCCTGGTCGGCCGGCTGCGCTCGTACGCGCTCGACCACCGCACCCACTACGACCACGCCTGGCTCGGCGACCTGTGGACCCGCGCCCAGGACCCCAGCCCGGAGCACTTCATCGCCCGCGGCTGGGACGAATGCCTGGCCGTCCTCGACCGCCTCCGGGAAGCGGTCCGCCGGCCCTCGCCCGAGACCGACCCGTGCCTCGCCACCGGTGAGGGCTGGATCGCCGAAGAGGCCCTGGCCACCGGCCTGCTCTGCTTCCTGCTCTTCCCCGGCGACCCCGTCCTGGCGTTGCGCCGGGCCGCCTGCACCTCCGGCGACTCCGACTCCATCGCCTGTCTGACCGGTGCCTTCGCGGGCGCCTGGCTGGGCGCGGACGCCTGGCCCGCCGTCTGGACGGACCGCGTCGAGCACCGCGACGAACTCCTCGAGCTCGGCGCGCTCTGGGACGCCTAGGCGTCCAGCGCCGAGGCCAGGCGGGTGCGGTACACGAAGTCGGCCACCCGCGCTCGGTCCGGCTCCGCCGGGAGCGGGGTGCGCCGCAGGGCCGCGTCGGTCTCCTCCGTCAGCCGGGCCATCCGCGCCTCGACCTCCGGCCAGGGCACCTCGCCCCGCTTCACCGCGAGGAGCGGCTCGCGGTCGTCGCCCACGTCGAGGCGCAGCTCACCGGTGCGGAGCAGATCGCGGGCGGTGGCCAGCAGGCGCAGCAGGTGCATCGCGTGCTTCCAGCGCGGGGCGCCGGTGGTGCGGACATCGGCGTCCAGCCTGCGGCGCTGGCCCAGCGCGTAACCGGTGAAGGTGGCGTGCACCTGGCGGGAGAGGAACGCCCCGCGCAGGGAGAGCAGCTCGCGGCCGGTGTCGTCCGCGTGCTCCACCAGCGGGGAGTGCAGGCACTCCAGGATGTTGGGGTTGGCCCGCAGCGCCAGCTCGCAGAAGCGCTCCAGCTCCCAGGAGAACCGCTCCTCGCCCGGCCCCTCGACATGCGCCGGCGGCTTCTCGAAGCGCCAGAACAGCGGAGTCGGGGCCAGGAACACGCCCCGCCGGTCGGTGTCGCTGGTGTCCGTGGCCAGCCCGAAGGCGCGGGAGCCCATGACACAGGCGTAGACGGTGTGGTCACGGACCAGGTCGGCGGGGCGCATGCGGGGGAGCGTACGCGGGCGCTCAGCTCAGGTGGATCGAATTTCCGTGCACTTGGATCTCCTTGGCGGGCAGCGGCTCGGTGGCCGGGCCGTGCGCGACAGAGCCGTCGGAGATACGGAACCTGCTGCCGTGGCAGGGGCAGTCGACGGTGCCGTCCGCGACCTTGTTCAGGGTGCAGCCCTGGTGGGTGCAGATCGCGGAGAAGGCCTTGTACTCGCCCTTGGCCGGCTGGGTCACCACCACCTTCGCCGCAGGGAAGATCTTGCCGCCGCCCTCCGGGATCTCGGCGACGCTCCCCAGCGCCCGCCCGTCGCCGGAGGAGGACGCGCTCTCCTCGCTGGGGGAGGCACTGGTGGTGGACGGGTCGCTCTTGCCGTCGTCGCCGCATCCCACACAGCAGACGGCGAGCGTGGCGGCTCCCGTGGCGAGAAGCGTGCGCCGCGTCGCGGGCTGGGTCATGTCGTCACTCCGAGAGATACGAGAAGGGGAGAATGGGGCGAAAAGCCCAGGGCTTCCGGGCATCTTGGCACCGAACACGGCCGGGGCGAAGGAGGCGGAGGCGGGTCGGACCCCGCCTCGGCCGAACGGGCGCCCGTCTCACGGCACGGGCGGCGCGCGCCCGGTCCGCCCGGCCTGACTAGGCTGGACGCGACCAGACGCCGACGAGAACGGCACCGGAGCCAGCGAGGAGCAGAGCAGTGGCGGTACGAGCGGTCCGGGGGGCCGTCCAGCTGGAGCGGGACGAGGCCGGACACATGGAGGAGCAGGTCGGCGCGCTGCTGACCGCCGTCCTGGAGCGGAACGGCCTCACCGCCGACGATCTGATCAGCATCTGGTTCACCGCCACCCCCGACCTGCACAGCGACTTCCCGGCCGCCGCCGCGCGCAAGACCGGCATCGTCGACGTACCCCTGATCTGCGCCCAGGAGCTGGACATCGCCGGCGCCATGCCCAGGGTCGTCCGGCTGCTCGCGCACATCGAGTCCGACCGGCCCCGCGAAGCCGTCAACCACGTCTACCTCGGCGCCGCCGCCGCCCTGCGCAAGGACATCGCCCAGTGAGAACCGCAACTGTCATCGGCACCGGGCTGATCGGGACCTCGGCCGCGCTCGCCCTCACCCGGCGGGGCGTCACCGTCCACCTGGCCGACCACGACCCCGCGCAGGCCCGTACCGCCGCGGCCCTCGGCGCCGGCACCGACGAGCCGCCGAAGGGCCGGGTCGACCTCGCCCTGGTCGCCGCCCCGCCCGCGCACGTCGCCGGCGTCCTCGCCGACGCCATGCGCCGCGACCTCGCGCACGGCTACCTCGACGTGGCCAGCGTCAAGGGCGGCCCGCGCCGCGAGCTGGAGGCGCTCGGCCTGGACGAGGCCGTCCTCGCCCGCTACCTCGGCACCCACCCCATGTCCGGCCGCGAGAAGTCCGGCCCGCTGGCCGCCACCGCCGACCTCTTCGAGGGCCGCCCCTGGGTGCTCACCCCGACCCGCGACACCGACACCGAGGTGCTGAACCTCGCCCTCGAACTGGTCTCGCACTGCCGTGCCGTCCCGGTCGTCATGGACGCCGACGCCCACGACCGCGCCGTGGCCCTCGTCTCCCACATGCCGCACCTGGTCTCCAGCATGGTCGCCGCCCGGCTGGAGAACGCCGAGGAGTCGGCCGTGCGGCTGTGCGGGCAGGGCATCCGGGACGTGACCCGGATCGCCGCCTCCGACCCCCGGATGTGGATCGACATCCTCTCCGCCAACCCCGGACCCGTGGCCGACCTCCTCACCGACGTCTCCGCCGACCTCGACGAGACCGTGCGGGCCCTGCGCGCCCTGCAGTCCGCCGACGAGGACAAGCGGCGCACCGGCGGCGCCGGCATCGAGGACGTGCTGCGCCGGGGCAACGCCGGCCAGGTCCGGGTCCCCGGCAAGCACGGCTCCGCGCCGCGCGCCTACGAGACCGTCGCCGTGCTCATCGACGACCAGCCCGGCCAGCTCGCCCGCATCTTCGCCGACGCCGGACGGGCCGGGGTCAACATCGAGGACGTACGGATCGAGCACGCCACCGGGCAGCAGGCCGGTCTCGTCCAGCTCATGGTCGAGCCGGGGGCGGTGCCCGTCCTTTCCGAGGCGCTGCGCGAGCGCGGCTGGGCGCTGCGGCAGTAGCGCCGGTCCCCGCCGGTCCGGCCACCCCGGTGCGTCCGTACGAGTGACCCACACCCAGTAACCTTGTGCGGGGCGCCCTCGCGCCCCGCCACCCCGACCGACACCCTTCACCAGGAAGGTGCCCTCCCGTGGAAAACGGCGCCGCCCCGACCGCCAAGCCCGTGATCGTAGCGATCGACGGCCCCTCCGGCACGGGCAAGTCGAGCACGTCGAAGGCCGTGGCCGCGCAGCTCGGCCTCAGCTACCTGGACACCGGCGCCCAGTACCGGGCCATCACCTGGTGGATGGTGACCAACGGCATCGACCTCGCGGACCCCACCGCGATCGCCGCCGTCGCGGGCAAGGCGGAGATCGTCTCCGGCACCGACCCGCTGGCCCCCACCATCACGGTGGACGGCTTCGACGTGGCCGGGCCGATCCGCACCCAGGACGTCACCTCCAAGGTCAGCGCGGTCAGCGCGGTGGCCGAGGTGCGCACCCGGATCACCGAGCTGCAGCGCTCCATCGCCGAGGCCGCCGAGCTCGGCATCGTCGTCGAGGGCCGGGACATCGGTACGACCGTGCTGCCCGACGCCGACCTCAAGATCTTCCTCACCGCCTCCCCGGAGGCCCGCGCGGCCCGCCGCAGCGGCGAGGTGAAGGGCTCCGACGTCGCCGCCACCCGCGAGGCGCTGATCCGGCGCGACGCGGCCGACTCCAGCCGCAAGACCTCCCCGCTCGCCAAGGCCGGCGACGCGGTCGAGGTCGACACCACCGAGCTGACCCTCGCCCAGGTCATCGAGTGCGTCGTCACCCTGGTCGAGGAGAAGCGGGCCGGGAAGTGAGCCTGCCCGCACCCCCTTCCGAGCGGGGCGCCGAGATCGGGCGGCGCATCGGCGTCGGCCTGATGTACGGCCTGTGGAAGCCGCGCGTGCTGGGCTCATGGCGGGTTCCCGCCGGCGGCCCGGTGATCCTCGCCGTGAACCACTCGCACAACATCGACGGCCCCATGGTCATGGGCGTGGCGCCCCGGCCGACGCACTTCCTGATCAAGCAGGAGGCGTTCGTGGGGCCGCTCGACCCCTTCCTGACCGGCATCGGCCAGCTCAAGGTCGACCGCTCCACCGCCGACCGCACCGCCATCGGCCGGGCGCTCGGTGTGCTGGAGCAGGGCGGGGTGCTGGGCATCTTCCCGGAGGGCACCCGCGGAGAGGGCGACTTCGCCTCGCTGCGTGCCGGGCTCGCCTACTTCGCCGTGCGCGGCGGGGCGCCGATCGTGCCCGTGGCCGTGCTCGGCAGCGCCGACCGGCCCGGCCGCCTGGTCAAGGCGCTGCCCCCGCTGCGCTCGCGCGTCGACGTGGTCTTCGGAGACCCGTTCGATGCGGGCGACGGCTCCGGGCGGCGCACCCGCAAGGCGCTGGACGAGGCGACCGAGCGCATACAGAAGCGGCTCACCGCACACCTGGAAAACGCCAGGCGCCTGACCGGGCGCTGGGCGACACTTGAGTAGTGGAAACGGCCCGGAACGGGCCGCACCACCGATCACCACGAACGACGACGAGGTACGGACTTCATGAACGACCAGAACCAGCCCGACGGCTCGGCCGCGCACGAGTACGAGCACGGGGCTCTCGGCGACGCCGAGTACGCGGAGTTCATGCAGCTCGCCGCGGAAGAGGGCTTCGACATCGAGGACGTCGAAGGCGCCATCGAGGAGGCGGGTCACGGCCCCCTCCCCGTGCTCGCCGTCGTCGGCCGTCCCAATGTCGGCAAGTCCACGCTGGTGAACCGGATCATCGGCCGCCGCGAGGCGGTCGTCGAGGACAAGCCCGGCGTCACCCGTGACCGCGTCACCTATGAGGCGGAATGGGCCGGCCGCCGTTTCAAGGTCGTCGACACCGGCGGCTGGGAGCAGGACGTGCTCGGCATCGACGCCTCGGTCGCCGCGCAGGCCGAGTACGCGATCGAGGCGTCCGACGCGGTCGTCTTCGTGGTGGACGCCAAGGTCGGCGCCACCGACACCGACGAGGCCGTCGTCCGGCTGCTGCGCAAGGCGGGCAAGCCGGTCGTGCTGGCCGCCAACAAGGTCGACGGCCTCTCCGGCGAGTCCGACGCGGCCTACCTGTGGTCCCTGGGCCTCGGCGAGCCGCACCCGGTCTCCGCCCTGCACGGCCGCGGCACCGGCGACATGCTGGACGCCGTCCTGGAGGCGCTGCCCGAGGCGCCCGCGCAGACCTTCGGCGGCGCCGGTGTCGGCGGCCCCCGCCGGATCGCGCTGATCGGCCGCCCGAACGTCGGCAAGTCCTCGCTGCTGAACAAGGTCGCCGGTGAGGAGCGCGTCGTCGTCAACGAGCTGGCGGGCACCACCCGCGACCCGGTCGACGAGATGATCGAGCTGGGCGGCAAGACCTGGAAGTTCGTCGACACGGCGGGCATCCGCAAGCGCGTCCACCTCCAGCAGGGCGCCGACTACTACGCCTCCCTGCGCACGGCCGCCGCCGTGGAGAAGGCGGAGGTCGCGGTCATCCTGCTGGACGCCTCCGAGAACATCTCCGTGCAGGACCAGCGCATCGTCACCATGGCGGTCGAGGCCGGCCGTGCCGTGGTCCTCGCCTTCAACAAGTGGGACACCCTCGACGAGGAGCGCCGCTACTACCTGGAGCGGGAGATCGAGACGGAGCTCGGCCAGGTCGCCTGGGCCCCGCGGGTCAACGTCTCCGCCCGCACCGGCCGCCACATGGAGAAGCTGGTCCCGGCGATCGAGACCGCGCTCGACGGCTGGGAGAGCCGCGTCCCCACCGGCCGGCTGAACGCCTTCCTCGGCGAGCTGGTCGCCGCCCACCCGCACCCGGTGCGGGGCGGCAAGCAGCCGCGCATCCTGTTCGGCACCCAGGCGGGCACCAAGCCCCCGCGCTTCGTCCTCTTCGCCTCCGGCTTCATCGAGGCGGGCTACCGGCGCTTCATCGAGCGCCGCCTGCGCGAGGAGTTCGGCTTCGAGGGCACCCCGATCCACATCTCGGTGCGGGTGCGCGAGAAGCGCGGCGCGAAGAAGAAGTAACCGCCGCGGCGGACATCCGGCACGACGGACATCCGGCATGACGGAAAGGGCGGCCCGGTCTCGGTGGAGACGGGGCCGCCCTTCGCGTGTCGCTCAGTTGCCCTGGCGCGGGCCCGGCGGGAGCGCCGCCCGCCCGGAGCCGTTGCCGTCCGGCTCGGCCCGCCCGATCGTGCCGATCCGCTGCCACTGGGACTGCTGCCGCGCGCTGTACGCCCCCGCGCTGTAGGCGCTGTAGGAGCTGCTGAACGACCCCGGCCGGTGCCCGCCGTACGAGCCGGTGCCCTGGGGGAGGTTCCCGAAGGCGGTGAAATCGAGGTTCTCCTCACCGCTGCGGTCGAAGGGCAGCGTACGGAAGCTCTTGACCCACTCCGCGTACAGCGTGTCGTAGATCGGTGTGTAGGAGGGCCCACCGGAGTTCTCCTGCCCGGACCGGGCGACGGGAACGGGGGACAGCGCGGGCCTGCGGGGAGAAGTGTCGTATGGGTGCACGTATGTCCAAACGACGGCGCCCCCCAAAGAGATGCGGTTGCGGCGGGGACCTTCGAAGGCACGCCGGACAGCACGACCGGCCGTGCCGGCCCCCGGGGGTGGGGAGGCCGGCACGGCCGGTGGCCGGGGGAGCGGACTCAGGTGCCGGCGAGCGGCAGCGCGGCCGCCACCAGACGGCCGTTCGCCGCGGCCTTGTCCAGCGCGTCCCGCAGCAGGTCCTCGCGGGGCTGCCGGCCGATGGAGCCGACCGGCGCCGCGAACATCAGCACCTGCTGGTGCTTGTTGGCGGCGGCCCGCCAGCTGTCCGTGACCTGGAGCGGCTGGTGCGCCTGCCACCAGGCCACCGGCTGGCTGCCGTTCGGGCCCGGCTGGAGCACCGCGTGGAGCTGGCCCACGGCGAGCAGCACCGACCAGCCGTGCAGCACCGGCGGGACGGAGGCCAGTTCGGTGGCGGGCATGAAGCCCTGCTCGATCAGGAGCGGCAGGAAGTCGTCGCCGCCCCCGGTGGTGCCGGGGCGCGCGATGGGCCCGGTCGGCTCGACCACGAGCGCCGGGTGCAACTCGCCCTCGATGAGCACCAGTCCGCTGGTCACACCGAGGACGGCGGGCTCGGGCGCCGCCTGCGGGGCGTGCTGCCCGGCGGCGGGGGCGGCCTCGCCGCCGATGGAGCGGACGGCGCCCTGCAGCTGCTCCTCGGTGACCTGCACGACCTGCGAGGGCAGGCAGCCCGCGTGGGCGAAGGCGAGGACGGCGGTCTCGTCACCGACGAACAGGACGGTGCTGGTGCGTTCCTGCTCGGAGTCCCCCGGAGTACGGCAGGACGTGCAGTCGTAACTGCCCGGAGCGTTCTGTCCGGCGAGCAGCCGGTCGGCTTCTTCGTCGCCGATCTCGGCGCGTACGGCGTCACTGACGTCGAGCATGCGCGGCACGATGGCTCCCTCGGGATGCGCGCGGTCGGCCGGGTGGCTCCCGGTCGCTGAGCCGTGGGGTTGCGGGCTCACGCACAAGACAACGGGCTACCTGTGGTGGTGGTCACGCCCCGGGGGGAACGGAATCGAACCGACCGGCGCACAGGGTCACTTTCCGCGCGGAATCAGACACTCAGCGTCAACTCCGTACACAGTCAAGGAACTTGAAAGGGTGATGTGGAGCACATGCGGGTAAGCGGCATGGTCGACAAGTGACGAAATAACCGTATGAAGTGGTTGGCCGGAAATCGCCGATACCTGCGGTAACCACCAACTGGCCTGCCGCGACGGGCTGTTGTTGAAATGCGGCACCTGTCCTCCTTAGATTCCTTCGCCGTGTGCAACTAGCACCGCTCGGGTGGTTCCGCCGCCCGGTGCCCGGCCGTTCGCGGCCTCGGCACCGGAACCGGCGGACGGGGCGGGCACGTTCGGCCGCGGTCCTGCGCGGCGGGACGCGCCCCGCCCAGGGGGAGCCCGGGTTCGTGGAGAGGGAACTGCATGTCCGAGTGTGCCGATATGACCCGTCCGACCGCCGCAGGCACCACCCGTGACGCCGACCGTCACGGCGGCGCCCGCAAGGGCCGCAACGCGGCCGCCCTCGCCGGAGCCGCGCTGCTCGCCCCGCTGGGGCTGCTGGCGGCCTCCGGAGAGGCCCAGGCGGCGGACAACGGGGTCTGGGACCGCATCGCCCAGTGCGAGAGCGGCGGCAACTGGAGCATCAACACCGGCAACGGCTACTACGGCGGACTCCAGTTCTCCGCCAGTACGTGGCGTGCCTACGGTGGCGGCGCCTACGCCTCCACCGCCGACCGCGCGTCGAGAAGCGCGCAGATCGCCGTGGCGACCAAGGTCCAGCGGGCCCAGGGCTGGGGAGCCTGGCCGGTCTGCTCCGCCCGCGCCGGAGCCTCCGGCGCCGCGCCCGCGTCCGCCGCGGGTGCCGGGACCGACAAGGGAACCGTGCGCAAGAAGAGCGGGCCGGCCCGGTCCGCTCCGGCCAAGGCGCCGCAGCGCCCGGCGGCGGCCCACGCCGACCGGGGTGCCCACCGGGGCGGCTACACCGTCCGCCAGGGCGACACCCTGAGCACCATCGCCGCCCGGCACGGGGTGAGCTGGCAGCGGATCTACGCCGCCAACCGGTCGGTCATCGGTGCCGACCCGAACCTGATCGTGCCGGGGCAGCACCTCGCGCTCTGACGCGAGGTCCCGCCCCGACGGCCACGGCCGCCGCCCTCTCCAGGGGCGGCGGCCGTTCGCATGCCTGTTCGCGCGGAAGCGATGTGCGGTACGGGGCGCGGGGTCCGTGCATTTCCTATGCGCCGTCAGCTCACCGGCCCTCGCGCCCTATTCCGCGGTAAAAACGCTCCGCTCCCGTTCTTGGCCGGTTCCGGTGCGTGTTCCGACGCATTACGACCGGTAATTGGTTCCCGAAAACGGCCGCCCGGGAAAATTCTGTTCGATTACCCCGTGAAGGTGAACGGAAACCCCCATACGTGTGACGGAGAGCGCGGAGGCCGGCCACCGGAAAGCTGTGACAGAAGTGTGACCGGGCGGTACCCGGGGCCCGGCACGGCGGGTGCCTTCCGTAGCCGCCGCGCGCCGCCTAGCGTGGCCGCATGGCACAGATTCCCGCTCCGCCGCCGGAGCCTTCGGACACCCTGGACAGCTATGTCGGCCTGGCCGCCGAGGACGCCGACCGGCGCGCCCGGAGCCGGGGCTGGCAGACGGTGCGCGCGCTGCCGCCCGGCACGGTCATCACGATGGAGTACCGCACGGGCCGGCTGAACTTCGAGGTGCGGGACGGCCGGGTCGCCCGTGTCTGGAAGGGCTGACCCGGCCGTCAGGGGCGCGCGGCCTGCGAGGTGCCGCGCGGCAGCCGGTCCGCGTGCGGGGGCCTGCGGCTGCCCGCCGGGGTGACCGGGGTGCGCTCCGAGCGGGAGGTGTGCGGGCCCGGCGCCAGATGGATCGAGGGCCGGGAGCCGCGCGCCGAGCCGACCGGCTCCCGCGCGGCTGCGGCCGGCTCGGCGGCATGGCCGAGCGGCTGCAGCGCCACCGGGGCGAGCGGCGCGGACGCCGCCGGCGCGGAACGCCTCCAGCGGGCACGCAACCGGTCCCGCAGGGCGAACAGGGCGTCCTCGACCTTGGAGATCAGCGGCTCGAACCAGGGCAGCGCCAGCAGGATCAGCAGCCCGGCGGCCCAGCCCAGCAGCACGTCGCTCAGCCAGTGCGTACCGAGGTAGACGGTGGTGAGGCCGACGCCGAGCGAGGTGACGGCGGAGAGGGCGGACAGCCAGCGGCGCGCCCTCGGCGTGGAGGCCAGATAGGCCAGGATGCCCCAGGTCACGACCGCGTTGGCGGTGTGACCGCTGGGAAATATGTCGCCGCCCAGACCCATCTCGTTCGAGCCGATCACGGTGGCGTAGTGCGGGCCGAGCCGGCCCATGCCGATCTTGGCGGCGCCGACCGTGATGTTCAGCAGCAGCAGCGAGGCGGCCAGGGTCAGCAGCGGGCGGACGGTGTGCTGCCGCCAGGAGCGCCAGCCGAGCCACGCCGCGACCATCACCGCGGTGGGGCCGCGCTGGCCGAGCACCACGTAGTAGTCGAGGAAGGCGTGGATGCCGGGCCACTGCTGGTACGGCCGGAAGAACATGACCCGCCAGTCCAGCCGGACCAGCCAGGACGTGGTGATCACGGCCCACACGATCGCCAGGTAGAAGGCCAGGGTCGAGGAGAACAGCACGGCCCGGTGCCGCGACATCCGCGGCACATCGATGTGGGCCGGCCGTTCCGGCTCACGGTCCAGCCTGGCGAACACCCGGTCCAGACGCCGGGTGAGGTTTCGTTCGGTACGCACCCAATCGACGTTACAGCGAGTGAGGTGTGTTCCCGGTCGGTACTGGGGCTTTGTGATGACGATGTGATGTGGGAAACCTCTCAGGAACCGATCGAATTCCTGAGCATCGGCAAAATCCCCGGAGCGGCCCCCGCGAATTCCCCGATCATGCCGGAGCGTGTTTATCTCGCTTTTAAATTGGTTCACCGAAAGGTGGCCGTGTATTCGGCGGGCGCTCACCCGGAGGGCCGGGCCCTCAGGGCGGGCCGGAGCCGTTCAGCCACAGGGCGCCGTAGACCGCCGCGACGGCCGCGAGCGCCGAGGTGAGCAGCGCCGCGCGGGCCGGGCGGGCCCGGGCCAGGGCGCGGGCCAGGGGGAACAGCAGCGGGAAGGCCGGCAGCAGCAGCCGGGGCTTGGAGCCGAAGTAGCTCGACGCGCACAGGGCCAGCGCCAGCACGACACCGCTGTACACGAGCAGCGCGAGCGGCTGCCGCTGGCGCACCCCGGTCAGGTACAGCCACAGCAGCAGGGCGACCCCGAGGACCAGGGCGGTGCCCGCGAGGGCCGAGGGGAACGCCGTGAACATGGCGGCGACGAAGCGCGCGAAGGCGTACCCGCCGTCGAAGCCGTTGCGCCACCCCGCCTGTACGTCGAGATAGCCGAGCAGGCCGTCCCCGGTGTGCCGGCCCACCCACAGCACGTACGCCGCCGCGCCCAGCGGGGCCACGGCCGCGCCGAGCACCCTGCGCCAGGCGGCGGCGCGCGGCCCGTCCGGACCGCTCCCGTCGCGCCGGAACGAGGCCGCGGCCGTCACCCACACCGCGGCCACCACCGCCGCACCCACCGGCCGGGTCAGCCCGGCGAGCGAGGCCAGCAGCCCCGCTGTCACCCAGCGCCCGGACAGCACCGCGAACAGCGACCAGGCGGCCAGCGCGGTGAACAGCGACTCGCTGTAGGCCATCGACTGCACGACGGCGACCGGCAGCACCGCCCACAGCAGTACCGCGCACACCCCGGCCCGCGCCCCGTACAGCCGGTCCGCCACCGCGAAGATCCCCGCGGCCGCCGCGAGCGAGGCGAGCGCGGAGACCGCGAGACCCGCGTCCGCGTACGACAGCGGGGTCAGCGCGTGCAGCAGCCGTTCCAGCCAGGGCAGCAGCGGGAAGAAGGCCAGGTCGGAGTGGACGTCGCCGTTCGGCAGCCGTACCTCGTGGCCGTAGCCCGCCCCGGCGACCCGCGCGTACCAGAGGGAGTCCCAGCGCGCGGAGAGCAGCTTGTGCGCGCTCGTGCCGCGCGCCGCGCTCCACACGGCCAGCACGGCGAGCCCCAGCGCGCGGACCCCGGCGTACCCCAGGAGCGCGGGGAGGGCCCGCCGGGGGAGGGGGAGCGCGGGCGGGGCCGCCCGCGTGGCTGTTTCGGTCACGCGCCGATTATCGACGGCCGCGCGAACCGCCCGGTCACCCGCCGGTGACCGCGGGCCGCGAGGGTGGCGCACGCCACATCGATCGGTGCGCGGCGGTGAGAGGTCCGCCACGTGACCTGGGCATGAACTCGCGTACGCTGACGAGCCACCCGCGTGGGTCCGAGCGGGCCTTCAGACACCGCTCCTCTTCCGGCCGTACGGCGTGGAGACCCCCGCCCCGCCGACCCGCCGCACGCGAGGATTCTTCTGGGAGGTACGTACATGTCCGGGACGACCACGGCCGCCGCAGGGCCGTGCCGTCGGGCGGCCGGGGCCGGTGCCAACCGCTGGGTCGTCCTCGTCGTCCTCTGTGTCAGCCTGCTGCTCGTCGGCCTCGACGCCACCGTGCTGCACGTGGCGGTCCCCGCCGTCACCGAGGACCTCAGACCCAGCGCGGTCGAACTGCTCTGGATCGTCGACATCTATCCCCTGGTCTGCGCCTCGCTGCTGATCCTCTTCGGCACGCTGGGCGACCGGATCGGACGCAGACGCGTCCTCCTGCTCGGCTACGCGCTGTTCGGCCTCGCCTCCGCTCTGGCGGCGCTCTCCCACAACGGCGGGACGCTGATCCTCGCCCGCGCGCTGCTCGGCGTCGGCGGTGCCATGATCATGCCGGCCACGCTGTCCATCCTGCGCCAGGTCTTCCCCGACCGGCGCGAGCGCGCGCTCGCCATCGGCATCTGGAGCGCGGTCGCCGCCGTCGGCGCGGCCGTCGGCCCGCTGCTCGGCGGGTTCCTGCTGGAGCACTTCTGGTGGGGCTCCGTCTTCCTGGTCAACATCCCGCTGATGCTGGTGAGCCTGCCGGTCGGCCGCATGCTGCTGCCCGAGTCGCGCGGTGAGCGCGACGGCCCCTGGGACATCGTCGGTGCCCTGATGGCGGCCGGTGGCCTGTTCGGGCTCGTCCTCGGCGTCAAGCGGCTCGGCGGCGGCGAGGGCCTCACCGGACCGCTCACCCTGGTGCCGCTCGTGATGGGGGCCGCGCTGCTCGTCCTCTTCGTGCGGCGCCAGTCCCGCCGCGCCCACCCGCTGGTCGACCTCGGCATGTTCCGGCGGCCCGCGTTCAGCACCTCCGTGGGCTGCATCGTGCTCGCCATGCTGGCGCTGGTGGGCCTCGAACTGATCGCCGCGCAGTACCTCCAGCTCGTCCTCGGGCTGTCCCCGCTCCAGACCGGGCTGCGGCTGCTGCCGCTGACCATCGCCGCGATGGCGGCGGGCCTGGCGGGCGCGCGGGTGCTGCGCGTGCTCGGGCCGCGCCGGATGGTCTGCGCCGGGTTCTGTCTCACCGCCGTCGCCGTCGGCCTGCTCACCGCGATGGGCGGGCACGACAACACCCCGCTGCTCCTCAGCGGCTTCGTGCTGCTCGGCTTCGGCCTGGAGACGACCCTCTTCGGGGCCTACGAGTCCATGCTCAGCGAGTGCCCCGCCGACCGGGCCGGCGGCGCCGCGGCCATCGGCGAGACCTCCTACCAGCTGGGCGCCGGCATCGGCATCGCCCTGCTGGGCAGCGTGATGAACGCGGCCTACGCGCCCGCCCTCGGCTCCGTGCCCGGCGTCCCCGCCTCCGCCTCCTCGGCGGCGGGCCGCTCGCTGGGCGAGGCGTACGAGGTGGCCGCACGGCTCGGCGGGCCCGCCGGGGCCGCGCTGCGCCACGCCGCCCGCGACTCCTTCGTGCACGGCCTGCATGTGACCCTGCTGGTCAGCGCCGGTCTGCTGCTGCTCGGCGCGCTGATGGCGCTCCGGCTGCCCAAGGTCATGAACTGCGCCCCGGAGGGCGCCGGGGAGCCGGAGCCCGCGGCCGGGAACGCCGCGGTGCTCGCCAAGGGCGACCTGCCGGCGCCCAGGGCGGCCGGGAAACCCACGGTGTCCGCCTGACACCGGCACTGTCGCTCTGGACGCGGGGCGGAGTCGGGCCGTAACGTCGCCCGGGCATCGTAACTAGCGCTGCTAGTTTAACTGAGCCGTACCGTGCCGGAGGGTGTTCTCCATGTCAGCGTCCCCGAAGCCGCCCGCGTTCGACCCCGCCGACCCGCTCGGCCTGGACGACCTGCTCGATCCCGAGGACCTCGCCGTCCGCGACACCGTCCGCTCCTGGGCGGCGGACCGGGTGCTGCCGTACGTGGCGGAGTGGTACGAGAAGGGCGAGCTGCCCGGCATCCGGGAGCTGGCCCGCGAACTCGGCTCGATCGGCGCCCTCGGCATGTCCCTGACCGGGTACGGCTGCGCGGGCGCGACCTCCGTGCAGTACGGCCTGGCCTGCCTGGAACTGGAGGCCGCCGACTCCGGCATCCGCTCCCTGGTCTCGGTGCAGGGCTCGCTCGCCATGTACGCGATCCACGCCTACGGCAGCGAGGAGCAGAAGAACGAGTGGCTGCCCCGCATGGCCTCCGGCGAGGTGATCGGCTGCTTCGGGCTGACCGAGCCCGACCACGGCTCCGACCCGGCCGGCATGCGGACCTTCGCCAAGCGGGACGGCGAGGACTGGGTGCTCAGCGGGCGCAAGATGTGGATCACCAACGGCTCGGTGGCCGGGGTCGCGGTGGTCTGGGCGCGCACCGAGGACGGCATCCGGGGCTTCGTCGTCCCCACCGACCGTCCCGGTTTCTCGGCGCCGGAGATCAAGCACAAGTGGTCGCTGCGGGCCTCCGTCACCAGCGAACTCGTCCTGGACGACGTACGGCTGCCCGCCGACGCGGTGCTGCCGGAGGTCACCGGGCTGCGCGGACCGCTCGGCTGCCTCTCGCACGCCCGGTACGGCATCGTCTGGGGCTCGATGGGCGCCGCCCGCTCCAGCTTCGAGGCCGCCCTCGACTACGCGCGGACGCGGGAGCAGTTCGGACGGCCCATCGGCGGGTTCCAGCTCACCCAGGCCAAGCTGGCCGACATGGCGGTCGAGCTGCACAAGGGGATTCTGCTCGCCCATCACCTGGGGCGACGCATGGACGCCGGGCGGCTGCGGCCCGAGCAGATCAGTTTCGGCAAGCTGAACAACGTCCGCGAGGCCATCGAGATCTGCCGTACGGCGCGGACGATCCTCGGTGCCAACGGGATCTCCCTCGAATATCCCGTGATGCGGCACGCGACCAACCTGGAGTCGGTGCTCACCTACGAGGGCACCGTGGAGATGCACCAGCTCGTGCTGGGCAAGGCGCTCACCGGGCTCGACGCCTTCCGGTGAGCCCCCCTGGGGGCGGGGCCGGTGAGCGGCCCCGCCTCAGCTCTGGTTGAAGAAGCCGTCCTCCCGGCGGCCCGCCGGTTCACCGTTGATGATCTCGGTGTGGGCGGGCGTCAGCAGGAAGACCCGCGTCGCCACCCGCTCGATGGTGCCCCGCAGTCCGAAGGTGAGTCCGGCCGCGAAGTCCACCACGCGCTTGGCGTCGGCGCCCTCCATCGCCGTGAGGTTCATGATGACCGGGACACCGTCCCGGAACAGTTCACCGATGGCGCGGGCGTCCCGGAAGCTGTCCGGGGTGACCGTGCCGATCCGGCGGCCCTTGTCCTCGGCCGTGTCCGCGGCCACCTTCACCCGCGGGTCGGTGACCCAGGCGTCAGCGGGCTCCGTGCCCTCGGAGTAGTCGTCGTCGTAGTAACGCTCGTCATCGTTGTCGTCGACGAGGCCGAGCCACGCACTCGCCTTGCGTACCGATCCCATGGACGCCTCCTCTCACAGCGGTCTTTCTCGTTCTTCGCTTCCCTATGGTCATCCATGATGCGGACGGCGCGCCAAGTGGATAGACGCCGCGCGGGGGGTTTGTGACGGTACTGGTGCACGATCGATCCGTCGAGAGCCCTTGTGCCCCAAGGGCTCCGACTCATACGGCTGCTGACTGAGAGTGAAATATGATTTGTCGCGGCGGACGGGTGATGTGTGGTGTGTCCGGGTGACAGAGGGACGTCCGGGGTGAGGCGTGCGGGGCGATCGTCAGCTTTTGTGACGTGAGGGGACGTCAGGGAGCGCGGCCTGTCCTGTCGTTGAGGCTTCTACGGCCGAAAGGCACTCTTGTGCCTACCGGTCGTTCGGCCGAATACTCCCCTTCAGCGCTTGTCAGGGGCATGCACGTCCGGACAGACCTGCCGCTGGCTGCGCCTCACGGGCCCCGACCCCACGCGGGCCCCCGAATTCCCCAGGAGGGAACGACACGTGAGGATCAAGCGCACCACTCCCCGAGGCCGTATCGCCAGACGCACCCAGCTGACGGCCGCCGTCACCGGCCTCCTCGCCGTAGCCGCGTTCGCCGCCCCCACCGCGCACGCCAGCGACGCCCGCACGTTCAGCGCCAGTCAGCTCACCAAGGCGAGCGACGCCGTCCGCCAGGCCGACGTACCCGGTACCGCCTGGGCCGTCGACAGCAAGACCAACCGCGTCCTCGTCACCGCCGACAGCACGGTGTCCCAGGCCGAACTCTCCAAGATCAAGGAGCAGGCCGGCGCCGACGCGCTCACCGTCAAGCGGACGCCCGGCAAGTTCAACAAGCTGATCACCGGCGGCGACGCCATCTACGGCGGCTCCTACCGCTGCTCGCTCGGCTTCAACGTGCGCAGCGGCAGCACGTACTACTTCCTGACCGCCGGGCACTGCGGTGAGGTCGCCTCCACCTGGTACAGCAACTCCGCCAAGACCACGCTGCTGGGCACCAACGTCGGGTACAGCTTCCCCGGCAACGACTTCGCGCTGGTGCGCTACACCAACTCCTCGATCGCGCACCCGAGCGCGGTCGGCAGCCAGACCATCAGCAGCGCGGCCACGCCGTCCGTGGGCACCACCGTCACCCGGCGCGGCTCCACCACCGGCACCCACAGCGGCCGGGTCACCGCGCTGAACGCCACCGTCAACTACGGCGGCGGGGACGTGGTGTCCGGGCTCATCCAGACCACCGTCTGCGCCGAGGGCGGCGACAGCGGCGGTCCGCTGTACGGCGGCAGCGTGGCCTACGGGCTCACCTCCGGCGGCAGCGGCAACTGCTCCTCCGGCGGTACGACGTTCTTCCAGCCGGTCACCGAGGCACTGAGCTACTACGGCGTGACCCTCCCCTGAGGACCCTGACGGGCCGTCCTGCGTGACGGCTCCGTCCGGCGGGCCCCCGTACGCGGCAAATCGCGTGCGGGGGTCCGCTTTTTGTCGTGCGGGGGCCGTCGTATCGCTTTGGGACGGTCGGTTTTCAGACACCCGATGCCGTTGCCGCGCGGTGCTGTCCGCTCCACGGTCCGTGTTTGCACTGCGAATTCCCTGGGGTGACTGTCCTCGGTCAAGTCGAGAAGGGTGTTCGAGAGTCCGTCCTGAAGTCGACCTTGTGTCCCGGCTGTGCGGTTCGGAAGAGTGGTCGCTCGTCAACCAGCCTTCCGGTTCGTCAGGTCCCCACAACCTGCCGGACCGACCCCCCACAGGAGGACGTGAGTTGAAGCACCGACGCATACCCGCACGGCGGGCCGCAATCGCCGGAGCGGGTGTTCTCGCACTGGTCGGAGCGGGTGTCACCTTCCAGACTGCGAACGCCAGCGAACCCGCGAAGTCCGCGCCCGACGCGCGGGTCCTGTCCGCTCCGGCGGCCGGAAAGCTCGCCTCCACGCTGCTCGCCGACCTCGGCTCCGACAGCGCGGGCAGCTACTACGACGCCCAGGCCAAGAGCCTCGTCGTCAACGTGCTCGACGCCGACGCCGCCGATACCGTCCAGGCGGCCGGCGCCAAGGCCAGAATCGTCTCCAACTCCCTCGCCGTGCTCGACGGCGCGCGCTCCACGCTGAAGCAGGACGCGACGATCCCCGGCACCTCGTGGGCGACCGACCCGGTCTCCAACAAGGTCGTCGTCACCGCCGACAAGACCGTGTCCCAGGCCCAGTGGGCCAAGCTGGGCAAGGTCGTCGGCGGGCTCGGTGGCGCTGCCGAACTCAAGCGGTCACAGGGAGAGTTCAAGCCCTTCGTCGCCGGTGGCGACGCCATCACCGGGTCGGGCGGGCGCTGCTCGCTCGGGTTCAACGTGACCAAGGGCGGGGCGCCGTACTTCCTCACCGCGGGGCACTGCACCGCGTCGATCACGAGCTGGGCGGACTCGTCCGGTACGACGATCGGGCAGAACGAGGACTCCAGCTTCCCCGGCAACGACTACGGGCTGGTGAAGTACACCAGCGGGGTCGACCACCCGAGCGAGGTCAACCTCTACAACGGGTCCGCCCAGCAGATCACGGGTGCCGCCGAGGCCACCGTCGGGATGAAGGTGACCCGTAGCGGGTCCACCACCCAGGTGCACGACGGGACCGTCACCGGGCTGAACGCCACCGTGAACTACTCCGAGGGCACGGTCAGCGGTCTGATCCAGACCGATGTGTGCGCCGAGCCCGGGGACAGTGGCGGGTCGCTGTTCTCCGGGAGCAGCGCTGTCGGGCTGACGTCCGGGGGTAGCGGTGACTGCAGCGCCGGCGGGGAGACGTTCTTCCAGCCGGTGACCGAGGCGCTGTCCGCCACCGGGACTCAGATCGGCTGAGGTCCGGTTTTCGGTCTTCGGGCTTGGGCCCCCGCTGCTCCTTCGGGAGGGGCGGGGGTCCTTCGTGTGGGGGGCGGGGCCGCGGCGAGTGGGTGCTTCGGGTGTTTGTGCAGGTGAGAGGGGCGGGGTTCTGATCGTACGCGTGTTCGATAGTGGGGGTATGGTGGATAGGGAACGGATGTTCGATTGACGTGGGAGGTGCTTGGCGTGGGAGGTGCCGGCGTGGCGTTCGCGCATCTGCGTGTCGTCTCCGGGTTCTCCGTGCGCCACGGCGCCTCGCATCCGGAGCGGCTGGCCGCGCGTGCCTCCGAGCGGGGCATGGACGTGCTCGCCCTCACCGACCGGGACACCCTCGCCGGGGCCGTCCGGTTCGCCAAGGCCTGCGCGGGCAGCGGGGTGCGGCCCGTCTTCGGTGTCGACCTCGGGGTCGAGGCCGCTTCCGGGGGCGCGGGCGCCGGGGGGCGGGCCCGTACTCCGGTGCGCGGGGGTGCCTTCGTCGACGAGTCGGCTCCCCGGGCGACCTTTCTCGCCCGGGACGGCGCCCGGGGGTGGGCCGAGCTCTGCCGGATGGTCACCGCCGCCTGGGCGGGCGGGGGTGGCCGGCCGCTGCTGGCGCGGGAGGAACTCCGGGGGGACGGGGTGACCGTGCTGCTCGGGCCCGACTCCGACGTGGGGCGGGCGCTGGTCGCCGGGCGGCCCGACCGGGCGGCCCGGCTGCTGGCGCCCTGGCGTGAGGTCTACGGGGACGCGCTGCGGCTGGAGGTGGTCTGGCACGGGCGGCCGGGGACCGGGAGCGGGTCGCTCCGGCTCGCCGCCCGGGTTCTCGGGTTCGCCGTCGAGCAGGGGGTGCGGCCTGTGCTCAGCAATGCCGTCCGGTACGCCGATCCGGGGCAGGGGCGGGTCGCCGACGTGCTGGATGCCGCCCGGCGGCTGGTGCCCATCGACCCCCGGAAAGGGCTCGACTCCGGCGAGGCCTGGCTGAAGGGGCCGAAGGAGATGCTCGCGGTCGCCGAGCGGGTGGTGGAGGCGGCCGGGTACCGGCGCGAGGTCGCGCTGCGGCTGCTCCAGGAGACGCTCGCCGCCGCCGGGGAGTGTGTCGTCGACCCCGAGGACGATCTGGGGATGGGGAGCGTCCGGTTCCCCGAGGGGCGGCTCGTGGGGGCCGGGCGGCGCGGTGCCCAGCGGGCGCTCGCCTCCCGGGCCGTCGCGGGGATGGTGCGGCTCGGGTACGCCGGGCGGCGGGACTACTGGGAGCGGATGCACGAGGAACTGGAGATCATCGGACACCACGGGTACGCGTCCTACTTCCTGACGGTCGCCCAGGTCGTCGATGACGTACGGGGGATGGGCATCCGCGTCGCCGCCCGGGGGTCCGGGGCCGGGTCCCTCGTCAATCACCTGCTGGGAATCGCCCATGCCGACCCCGTGGAGCACGGGCTGCTCATGGAGCGTTTCCTGTCCAGGGAGCGGGTCGCGCTTCCCGACATCGACGTGGATGTGGAGTCCGCCCGGCGGCTGGAGGTCTACCGGGCGATCATCGGGCGGTTCGGGGGTGAGCGGGTCGCCGCCGTGGCCATGCCGGAGACCTACCGGGTCCGGCACGCCATCCGGGACGTGGGGGCCGCCCTGTCCATGGACCCGGCCGAGATCGACCGGGTGGCCAAGTCCTTCCCGCACGTCCGGGCCCGCGACGCCCGGACCGCGCTCGCCGAGCTGCCCGAACTGAAAGGGCTCGCGGCGGAGCAGGAGCGGTACGGGGTGCTGTGGGAGCTGGTGGAGGCGCTCGACGCCCTGCCGCGCGGGGTCGCCATGCACCCCTGCGGGGTCCTGCTGTCCGACGACTCGCTGCTCCGGCGTACCCCGGTGGTGCCCACCAGCGGGGAAGGGCTGCCCATGTCGCAGTTCGACAAGGAGGACGTCGAGGATCTCGGGCTGCTCAAGCTCGACGTGCTCGGGGTGCGGATGCAGTCGGCCATGGCGCATGCCGTGGCCGAGGTGGAGAGGGCTTCGGGGGAGCGGGTCGACCTGGACGCTCTGCCCGAGGGGGACGCCGACACCTACCGGCTCATCCGGTCCACCGAGACGCTCGGGTGCTTCCAGATCGAGTCGCCCGGCCAGCGGGATCTGGTCGGGCGGCTCCAGCCCGACCGCTTCGGGGATCTCGTGGTGGACATCTCGCTGTTCCGGCCCGGTCCTGTCGCCGCAGACATGGTGCGGCCCTTCATCGAGGCCCGGCACGGGCGGGCGCCGGTGCGGTATCCGCATCCGGATCTGGAGCCGGCCCTGCGGGACACGTACGGCGTCGTGGTCTTCCACGAGCAGATCATCGACATCCTCGCGGTCATGACCGGCTGCGGGCGCGGCGAGGCCGACTACGCCCGGCGACTGCTGTCCGACTCCGAGGCCCAGGGGCGGGTCCGGGTGTGGTTCGCCCAGCGGGCCGGGGAGCGGGGGTACGACGCCGACACGGTCCGGCGCACCTGGGAGATCGTCGAGGCGTTCGGGTCCTACGGCTTCTGCAAGGCGCACGCCGTCGCCTTCGCCGTGCCCACCTATCAGTCGGCCTGGCTCAAGGCGCACCACCCCGCCGCCTTCTACGCCGGGCTGCTCACCCACGATCCCGGGATGTACCCGAAGCGGCTGCTGCTGGCGGACGCGCGGCGGCTCGGCGTGCCGGTCCTGCCGCTGGACGTGAACGTGTCCGGGGTCGCTCATCGAATCGAACTGGTGTCCGGTTCAGAGGTGTGGGGGATACGGCTCGCCCTCGCCGACGTGCACGGGATCAGCGAGGCCGAGGCCGCCCGGATCGCCGGAGCGCAGCCGTACTCCTCCCTGCTGGACTTCTGGGAGCGCGGCCGGCCGGGGCGGCCGCTCGCCCAGCGGCTGGCCCAGGTGGGAGCGCTGGACGCCTTCGGCGGCAACCGGCGTGACCTGCAGCTGCACCTGGCCGAACTGCACCGGGGCGCCCGAGGGGGCCGCGGTGACCAGCTCCCGCTGGGCGGCGGGCGGCGGACCGCCTCCGCCGGGCTGCCCGACCTGTCGGACGCCGAGCGGCTCAGCGCCGAGCTCGGGGTGCTGTCCATGGACGTCTCCCATCACCTGATGGACGACCACCGGGACTTCCTGGAGGAGCTGGGCGTGGTGTCGGCCCGGCGGCTGCGCGAGGCCCGGCACGGGGAGACCGTGCTGGTCGCCGGGGCCAAGGCGGCCACCCAGACGCCCCCGATCCGGTCGGGCCGGCGTGTCATCTTCAGCACGCTGGACGACGGGACGGGGCTGGTCGACCTGGCCTTCTTCGACGACTCGCACGACGCGTGCGCGCACACCGTCTTCCACTCCTGGCTGCTTCTGGTGCGGGGGGTGGTGCAGCGGCGGGGGCCGCGCAGTCTGAGCGTCGTCGGATCGGCGGCCTGGAACCTCGCCGAACTCGCCGGACTGCGGGCCGAGGGCGGGCTGGAGAAGGTGGCGGCCCGGCTGGCCGAACCCGTGCCCGCGGCCAAGGGCGAGGAGGGCGGTTCGGGGCGGCCGATCCGGATGTCCACCGGCTTCCGGATGCACCCCTGGGCCGACCTGCGGCCGGCCGGCCAGGAGGTGTCCGAGCAGGCGCCCTCCGCCATGCGGAAGCTGTGGCACCAGAGCCCGGGGAGCGCGGGATGACCGTCCTCTGTGTGCGGTTCCGGTCCGCGTCCGGCGCGGACGACCTCGTGCTGCCCGAACTGCTCGGGCTGCTGGAGGAGTTCACTCCCGTGGTGGAGGGGCTGCCGCCCGATGCGGCGCTGGCCGATCTGCGCGGGGCCGAGCGGTACTTCGGGCGGGACGCGGTGGAACTGGCCGCGCTGATCCGGGTACGGGCGCTCGCCCGGTACGGGGTCGACTGCTCGGTCGGCGCCGGGCCGGGGCCGATGCTGGCCCGGATGGCGCTGCGGCAGGCCCGGCCGGGAGCGGTGTGCGCCGTTCCCGAAGGGCCCGGCGCCGGGGCCGAGTTCCTCGCCGGGCTGCCCGTGGTCGCGCTGCCCGGTGTCGGGGCCGCGACCGCCCGGACCCTGTGCGAGTACGGGCTGGACACGCTGGGGCGGGTCGCCGTCGCGCCGCCCGCCACGCTTCAGCGGCTGGTCGGGGTCAAGATCGCGCGTGAACTGCGGGAACGGGCGGGCGGGGTCGACCGGGGCCGGGTCGTGCCGAACGCCGTCTCCCGGTCGGTGGGGGCCGAGCGGTCCTTCGGCACGGACGAGCTGGACCCGGCCCGGCACCGGCGGGCGCTGCTGGCGGACGCCGAGGAACTGGGCGCGCGGCTGCGGCGGACGGAGCTGGTCTGCCGCTCCCTGACGCTCACCGTGCGCTACGCCGACCGCTCCACCACGGTGCGCGGGCGCACCCTCGCCGAGCCGACCGCGCACTCGGCCGACCTCACCAGGGCGGCGTACGGCATGTACGAGGCGCTCGGGCTGCAGCGGGCGCGGGTGCGGACGCTCGCCCTGCGCGCCGAGGGGCTGACCCCGGCCGGGGAGGCCGCCCATCAGCTCACCTTCGACCCCGTGGACGAGAAGGCCCGGCGCATCGAGGAGGTCGCCGACCTGGCGCGGGCCAAGTTCGGGCCCCGCGCGGTGATGCCGGGGACGCTCGCGGCCTGAGTTGCCCGTGTTGCCGGAGTTTCTGATGGGATGGAACTTTTTACCGACGCGTAACTTCACAGTTGCACTACTCGTCCGTAACTTGACGAGTGAACAGCATCCCGTGATCCGGATCACAGGGTTAGGCCGTGCACTTCCCCTTGAGCCGCAAGGAGATCACACGATGCTGCCCTGGAAGCGAGTGCTCAGACCGCTCGCCGCGCTGCTCCTGGCCGCCGCCGTCGCCACCGTCCCCGCCGCCACCGCCCACGCCGCTCCCAGCAGCGGCTGGAACGACTACTCCTGCAAGCCCTCCGCCGCCCACCCGCGTCCCGTCGTCCTCGTCCACGGCACGCTCGGCAACTCCGTCACCAACTGGGTGTCGCTCGCTCCGTACCTCAAGGAGCGCGGCTACTGCGTCTTCTCCCTCGACTACGGGCAGCTGTCCGGCGTCCCCGTCTTCTACGGCCTCGGCCCCATCGACAAGTCGGCCGGGCAACTGTCCGCCTTCGTCGACAAGGTGCTCACCGCCACCGGCGCCACCAAGGCCGACCTCGTCGGCCACTCCCAGGGCGGCATGATGCCCCGGTACTACCTGAAGTTCCTCGGCGGAGCCGCCAAGGTGAACGCGCTCGTCGGCATCGCCCCCAGCAACCACGGCACCGACCTGAACGGCCTCACCAACCTGCTGCCGTACTTCCCCGGCGCGGAGGACCTGATCAAGGCGAGCACGCCCGCCCTGGCCGACCAGATCACCGGCTCGGCCTTCCTGACCAAGCTCAACGCGGGCGGCGACACCGTCCCCGGAGTGCACTACACCGTCATCGCCACCAAGTACGACGAGGTCGTCACCCCCTGGCGCACCCAGTACCTGACCGGCTCCGACGTCCGCAACGTCCTCCTCCAGGACCTCTGCCCGCTCGACCTCTCGGAACACGTGGCGATCGGCATCTTCGACCGCATCGCGTACCACGAGGTCGCCAACGCCCTGGACCCGTCCCACGCGACGGCCACCACCTGCGCGTCCGCCTTCAGCTGACGTGACTCGGGGCCCTGCCCGGCCTGAGCCGCCCGGCAGGGCCCCGTGATCGTGGGCGGCGTGGCCGAACCGAGGGCCGCGCGCCGAAGTGCACCGGAACTCCTCGAAAGCGGTACGGCCGGCCGACTCCCGCAAGAGGCCGCTCCCGTGGGGGGACGCCCTGAGAAACTAGCCCCGCCGACCGGCGGATCGGTCCGCTCCGGGCCGCTGGAGCCGATCTTTATGGTCGGCTTAAGGCGGTGCTCAGGCTGGCCTCAGGTCGCTACCGTGGCCGGCATGGACGATCACCAGGAGAACGCGGTCCGCGCGGCCACCGCCGAGGACGCGGCGGCCGTGCGCGCGGTCACCGACGCCGCCTACCATCCCTATGTCGCGCGCATAGGAGTCGTGCCCCAGCCCATGGAGGCGGACCACGGCGCCGACATCGCGGCGGGCCGCGTGTTCGTCACCGGCGAACCGGTCGCCGGGCTCGTGGTGGTCCGGCCCTTCCCCGGCCACCTCGCCCTCGACAGCGTCGCCGTCCACCCCGACGCCCACGGCCGGGGCGTCGGCCGCCTGCTGCTGCGCTTCGTGGAGGCGCACGCCCGCGCCCTGGCCCTCCCCGAGATCCGGCTCTACACCAACGCCCTCATGTGGGAGAACCAGCGGATCTACCCCCGCTACGGCTACGACCTGGTGGAACGCCGGGTAGACGGCCCGTACGACCGCCTCCACTACCGCAAGCGGCTCGGCCTCTGACGGGACGTCGTTGTCAGTGGCGGGTGGGGAGAGAGAAGCCACGCTCCACGCGAGCGCTTGCGCGGCCACTCCCGGCGGCGACCAGCCCGCCTCCCCGGCCATGGTCGAGCGGGCCCGCGTCAAGCTGGCCGGCCGGGACGCGCGGGTGCTGGCCGGGGACGCGGCCCGGCCGCCGGTGGAGGAGCGTGGCCATGACGTGATCCTCGTCCGTCATGTGCTGTGGACGCTGCCCCGGCCCGCCGAGGTGCTGCGGCACTGGCGCACCCTGCTGCGCCCCGGTGGGCGGTTCGTGCTCGTCGAGGGCGTCTGGGGGAGCCTCGCCCGGGTCGGCCTGCCCGCCGGCACGGTCACCGGGCTGCTGGCGCCCCTCGCCGGCCGGATACGCGTGGTGCCGCTGGCCGGTGACCCCCTGCTGTGGGACACGCCCTAGGGATCAGGCCGCGAGCAGGGAAGCGAGGCCCTCGGCGCGGGCCAGGGTTTCGAGTTCGTCCAGGGCCGCGCGGGCGGCGGAGGCCGCCGCGGGGTCGTTCTCCGGCAGGCCGCTCGCCGCGAACTCGTCCTCGTCCAGGCGGAGTACGTCCTTGCCGTCGCCGGAGACCCAGAGGTCCAGGTCGAGGTCCTCCACGACTACTTCGCCGCCGGAGCGGACGGCGGGGCGGGTGATGTCGCAGTACCAGCCCTTCAGGGTGCCGTCCTGGGCGCGGACCTCCTTCACCGCGTACCAGCGGTCCCGCCAGTAGTGCTCGGTGAACACGTCCCCGGGCTCGAAGCGCACGAAGCCGAAGTCCCGTACCCCCTCGCCCGCCCAGGGGGCCCGCACCGACACCCGGGTGCCGTCGTCCCCGAGCAGGGCGGCCGGGTAACGGATCTTCGTACGGCCCCCCTTGACCAGGACGATCTCCAACTCGCCGGACAGCTCAGCCGAGTTCGCGGACATAACGCACCTCCGTGGCACAGAACTCGTAACCGAGCCATGTGTTGATCGCGATCATCGGGCCGTTGCCCGCGTCGTTCCCGGTGAACGCCTCGGTGTGGCCGGCCGCGCGCGCCCGGTGCAGCGAGTGCAGCTTGGCGAGCTTGGCCAGGCCCCGGCCCCGGTAGGCGCGGGACGTGCCGGTCATGGCGGTGAAGTAGCGGGTGCCGCCGTCGGTGTAGGCCACGCTGAAGGCGACCGCGCGGCCGTCGGCCACCGCCACGACGGTCAGCCCGAGGTCCAGCAGCGGATGCTTCCAGGTCTCCTCCAGCCACGCCTCGTAGTCCGCGTAGGCGAGAGTGACCTCGCCGGGCTCGTCCGCCACCGACTCCGCGTCCAGCTCGAACAGCGGGCGCGGGTCGGCCGCGAAGTCGGCGGCCGTGCGCAGTTCCACGCCCGGCGGGGTGTCCGGCAGCGGAGGGAGCGTGCCGTCCGCCAGGGCGAGCCGGAGGAAGCGGGCCGGACGGCCGGGCCGGTAGCCGTGCCGTTCGGCGAACCGCGCGTTCGCGGGCTCGTCCAGCACCCAGGAGTACAGCCGCGTCGCACCCAGCGAGCCGAGGTACTCCTCGGCGGCCGCCACCAGCAGCCGCCCCGCGCCCCGCCCGGTGCGGTCCGGGCGGACGTGGACGTTCACGTACGCCTGCCCGGGCTCCGTGCTGTCGTGCGCCAGCGCGACCTGCGCCGTGCCGATCACCTCGCCGTCCTCCTCCGCGACCAGCGAGCGGAACCGGGCGTCCGGATGGCTCCGGGTGACGACATGGCGCACCGACTCCGGGGTGAACAGGATGTAGGGCAGCGCCAGCCGTCTCACCAGGGTGAAGCCCTCGGTGTCGGCGGCCACATCGGGGCGCAGATCGCGCACGACTACGGTCATGTGCACGCACCGTACGGGCGGGCCCGCCGGAGTGCCTCTCATTTTCCGCCCGGTGCGGGAGAATCGGCCCTGTGAGCCTGAAGATCCACATCGATGACAGCGCGCCGCCGTACGAGCAGGTCCGGGCGCAGATCTCCGAGCAGGCGCGGGCGGGCGTGCTCCCGGCCGGGTACCGGCTGCCGACCGTGCGCGGCCTCGCCGAGTCGCTCGGCCTCGCCGTGAACACCGTCGCCAAGGCCTACCGGGCGCTGGAGGCGGACGGCGTGATCGAGACCCGGGGGCGCAACGGCACCTACGTGGCCGCCGCCGGACCCGCCGCCACCCGCGAGGCCAGCACCGCCGCCCAGGCGTACGCCGAGCGGGCCAGGCGGCTCGGCCTGGACCACGACGAGGCGCTGGCCACCGTCCGCGACGCGCTGCGCGCGATCTACGACGCCGGCTGAACGGCGCTCACCGCCGCGCCCACGGCTCAGGTGTCCGCGTCACGTCGAGCCCGGCCCGCCGGGCCAGATCCGCGAACTCCGCCGCGTCCTTCACCGCCGCGCCCCGGGGGTCGTTGTTGAAGTAGGCGTACACGTCCTGTCCGTCCGGCCAGGCCGTGGTGACGCGCTCCAGCCAGGACTCCAGCGCCTGCGTGCCGTAGCGCGGCCAGGGCTTGGCCCGGCCCCGGTGGAAGCGCACGTACCCCCAGTCGGCGGTCCGCCACAGCGGGCCGGCCGGGCGCCCCAGCTCGTCCGCCCAGCACAGGGCGGCCTTCCGGCTCACGAGAACCTCGCGGGTCCCGGGCGTGCACCAGGAGTCGTGGCGCGGCTCGACCGCGACCCGGGTGCCCGCCGGGAAGCAGGCCAGGCAGGCGTCCAGCAGCGGCGGGTCCGCCCGCAGGGTCGGCGGGAGCTGGAGCAGGACCGGCCCGAGGTCCGCGCCCAGCCCCTCGGCGTGGCTCATCAGCCGGTGCACCGGTTCCTCCGGGTCCCGCAGCCGCTTGATGTGGGTCAGATAGCGGCTCGCCTTCACCGCGACCACGAAGCCCGGCGGCAGCCGCTCCCGCCACGCCTCGAAGTTCTCGCGGGACGGCAGCCGGTAGAAGGCGTTGTTCAGCTCGACCGTGGCGAACCGCTTCGCGTACTCCTCCAGCCACAGCCGCACCGGTACCCCCGCCGGGTACAGCACGCCCCGCCAGCTCTTGTACTGCCACCCCGACGTACCGACGAACAGGGTCATACAGCCATGAAAGCATCCTGGTGCGGACAGGCGCCCTCTTAGAGGTACAGCCCCGCGTCCGCCCCGTCCCGGGCGCCCGGCACCGAGGTGGGCGTCGTGCCCCGGCGCAGCGCGTACAGCTCGGCCAGCGTCGAGCCGTCCCGGCCCAGCTCGTTCTCCAGCTCCGCCGCCTGCTCGCCGAGCCACGCCACCGACTCCGTCCGGGTCAGCGGGCCCACCTCGATCCGGGCCAGACACCGGCCGGGCCGGACCACGGCCGGGTGCAGCCGCTCCAGGTCCTCGTTGGTGGTGACGCCCACCAGGACGTTGCGGCCCTGGCCGAGCAGCCCGTCGGTCAGGTTCAGCAGCCGCGACAGCGCCTGGCCCGCGGTGTGCCGGGCCTCGCCCCTGATCAGCTCGTCGCAGTCCTCCAGCAGGAGCAGCCGCCAACGCCCCTTGCCCGTGCCGTCCTCCTCGCCGATCGCGATGTCCATCAGATAGCCCACGTCGGAGAAGAGCCGCTCCGGGTCCAGCACGCAGTCCACCTGGCACCACTCGCGCCAGGAACGGGCCAGCGTGCGCAGCGCGGAGGTCTTGCCGGTGCCCGGCGGCCCGTGCAGCAGCAGGAGCCGGCCCGCGATGTCCTGCGGCGTCGTCCCCATCAGGCGGTCCATCGCCTGGGCCACCGGCGCCGTGTAGTTGGCCCGCACCTCCTCCCAGGTGCCGGCCGCGATCTGGCGGGTGGTGCGGTGGGGGCCGCGCCGGGGGGAGACGTACCAGAACCCCATCGTGACGTCGTCCGGCTGCGGGGCGGGCTCGTCGGTCGCCCCGTCGGTGGCCCGGCCGAGGACCTCCTCGGCCAGCTCGGCCGTGGTCGCGGTCACCGTGACGTCCGCGCCCCGGTTCCAGCGGGAGACCAGCAGGGTCCAGCCGTCGCCCTCGGCGAGGGTCGCGCTGCGGTCCTCGTCGCGGGCCACCCGCAGCACGCGGGCGCCCTCGGGCAGCAGGGTGGCCCCGGAGCGGACCCGGTCGATGTTGGCCGCCTGCGCGAACGGCTGCTCACCCGTGGCGAAACGGCCCAGGAACAGCGCGTCGACGACGTCGGAGGGCGAGTCGGAGTCGTCGACGTTCAACCGGATGGGCAGAGCGTCGTGCGGGTTCAGGGACATGCCGCCATGATCGGGCACCGGCGCACCGCGCGCACGGCAATTCCGCGGCTTGTCCCCAGGTGTTCCCAACTCACGCCCGATGCCGGGATCGGGCCGTTACTGTGGAGATGATGGGACGTCATCGGTGGTACACGGGGGCACGGAGATGGCGGATCACCGCCCTGCTCGGCGTGGGCGCGACCGCCCTCGCCCTGCTGGTGACCCTCCTGAACACGCTCCCCGGACGCGGCGCCGGCACGGACGGCACCACCCGTGACGGCGACAGGGCGCACGGCACGCCCGCCGCACCGGCAGGACCCGTCCGCCCCTCCGTGGGCTGGGGGTTCACCCACACCCAGTACAGCGCCGACCAGGGCGCGGGCAGCGACCGGGTCGCGCGGCTGGTCAAGGACGACGGCGGGCTCCCGCAGGACCAGGCGATCATGGGCTGGGGCGCCGACAACCCCGAACCGGTCGAAGGACGCTACGACTTCGGCGCCCTCGACCGCCGCATCGACTTCATCCGGGCCTCCGGCGGCACCCCCGTCGTCACCCTGTGCTGCGCCCCGGACTGGATGAAGGGCGGCCGCTCCGGCGTCGGCACCACCGACTGGAGCCAGGACTCGCTGGAGCGGGCACCCGACCCGGAGCACTACCAGGACTTCGCCGACCTGGCCGGCACCGTCGCCCGCCGCTACCCCGACGTACGCCACTTCGTCGTCTGGAACGAGTTCAAGGGCTTCTGGAACGAGGCGGAGGGCCGCTGGGACCACGAGGGGTACACCAAGCTGTACAACCTGGTCCACGCGGCGCTGAAGAAGGCCGACCCGGACAACCTCGTCGGCGGCCCCTACCTGCCCATGGACAGCGTCGACCCGCGCTCCTCCGACGCCTCGGCCCGGGTCCGCGGGCCCTGGGGCGCGATGGACCAGCGGGTGCTGGACGCCTTCGACTACTGGAACACCCACAAGGCCGGCGCCGACTTCGTGGTGGTCGACGGCTCCAGCTACACCAACGACGACCGACTGCTCCCCGACGCGTTCGCCGCCACGGACAAGTTCACCGCCGTCGGCCAGTGGGTCCGGGAGCGCACGCACGGCCTGCCGCTGTGGTGGGCCGAGTACTACGTGGAACCCGCCGATTCCCAGGACCGCCGCGACGGCTGGTCCGAGGCCCGCCGGATCGCCGTGCACGCCGCCGGGCTGATCGCCATGGCCCGGGGCGGCGCCGAATCCGGCTTCTACTGGAACCCGGAGAAGAAGAGCGGGCCCGGCTGCCCCGGCTGCCTGTGGACCCCGACCGGCGACAGCGACGGCGGCCGCGAGCTGCCCATGTACGGGCTGGTCTCCCGCTTCGGCAAGGCGTTCCCGCCCGGCACCCGGTACGAGAAGGTGTCCGTCGCCGCCGACGACCGGACCGACCTCAGGGTCCTGGCGAGCCGGGACACCGTGCTGGTGGTCAACACCCTGGACCGCCCGGTCAGCGCCCGCGTCGACGGCAGACGGTTCGAGATGCGCGGCTACGAGGTGAAGTGGCTCGACCGCTGAGCCACCCGCCCCTCCTCAGCTCATCGTCAGGAACCGCTGCGCCAGCGAGGCCAGTACGACCGCCAGCAGCGGCAGCGCGAACCAGAAACCGCCCTGCAGCCGCCGCAGCACAGCGACGCCCGGCCGGAACGCCACCCGTACCACCTCCCGCGCGGTCAGCAGCAGGATCAGCAGCGCCGCGGCCAGCGCACCCACCACCGACCACGGCGTCCAGGTGATCCGCGGCCCGACCGGACCGGGGTCCGGCTCGGGCACCGCCGCCTGCCCGCCCCCGCCGCCGCTCGCGTCCGGGCGCATCGCGTACACGGTCGCGTCCCCGTTCACCATGACCTTGGACAGCTCCGGGCGGCCGTCCAGCGTGCGGGTCAGCCGGGACGCCCAGGACGCCGGATAGCCCGCGTCCAGCTCCAGATAGCGGACCTGGCTCTCGTTGACGATCAGATACGACCGGGGTCCCGCGTCCCGGAGCGACTCGACCAGTCCGGACACCAGCACCGGGTCGGACGGTGCGAGGGTGGGCACATAGTTCACCCGCTCCATGTCCCGGGCACCCCAGGGCAGGGCCGGGGTCACGTCGTTGACCGTGTCCGTGGTCAGCCACAGCAGCCGCACGGTCGGCTCGTCATGGGCGTACACCCAGTCCATCGCCGCGACCTCGCCGGGCCGGGTCCGCTCGAACGGCTCGTTGCCCCAGCGGGCCACCAGGAAACCGCCGATCAGCAGCAGCCCCGCCGTGAGCGCGGCCGGCGCGGCCAGGCTCATCCGGTCCCGCGCCCGCTCCTCACCGCTCACCCCGGTCCGCGGGAACAGCGCGAGCGCGCCCAGCAGGGCCGCACCCGGCAGGGCGAACATGAAGACGCGCAGCGCCATCTCGCCGCCGTACGACTGCATGCCGAATCCCAGGAACGGCACGAACGCCAGCACCAGCAGGGAGCGTTCGCGGTAGCCGAGCACGCGCCGCCGCCACCAGCCCCAGCAGGCCAGCGCCAGCACCGACCCGGCCAGCAGCACACGGGTGTACAGCACCAGCTTGTGCGTCGAACTGCCGCCCTCGATACGGCCGGAGACCGAGGTCGACACATTGCCGCCGACCCCGCCGAGCCCCCCGAACAGCTCGTCGAAGTGCCCCGACCAGTACGGCTCCGCCATGAAGCCGATCCACACCGTCACCACCACCGCGAACAGCAGGGGCAGCCCCCGCAGTTCGCACCGGCCGAGCAGTACCAGGGCCGTGAGCACCCCGAGCATCACGAACGGGGTGAGCTGGTGTGCCGGGACGCAGGCCAGGAACAGGGCGACCAGCACCAGCAGCAGCACGACGCGTTGACGCCGGTCGGTGGGCTCGACCTCCGCCTCACCCGGCCGGAACCGGGTCCAGATCATGTGCGGCGCCCGGAACCACACCAGCAGCACGGCCACGAAGACCAGGTACAGCAGATAGGTGAAGCCCTGCGGGGAGAAGTAGTCCTGTCCGACCCAGCCGCTCAGCGCGAACAGCCACACCCCGGTCCACCGGGCCCGCCAGCCCGCCCGCAGTGACCGCGTCAGCAGGAACATCGGTGCTAGATAGGCGAGTTGGACGGCCGTCGGCCACCAGCGGATCACCTCGGTGAAGTCGGACACCCCGCACGTCTTCGCGGCGAACGCGATCACCGCGAAGAAGCCCGGCCAGCTCCAGCGGGCGTCCAGATCCGGCACGGCCGACCCGGTGCGGTCGATGTAGTCCAGGAAGCCCAGGTGCTGCCAGGCCGTGGGGAACCTCGGCGCGCTCTCGATCACGGCGGGCAGCGCGTGCAGGGACACCACGGTCGCCACCAGGGTGAGCAGCAGCAGGGCCCGGTGCTCCCGGCGCAGCCGCAGCAGCGCGGCGAACACCGTGACCAGCAGCGCCGCCCCCGCCAGCGTCGGCAGGGGCAGCACCGACACCAGGCCGAGGCCGCCCATCCGGTCCAGATCGGCGTCGGTCAGACGCAGGGCGGGCACCCAGAAGAGGACCAGAGCTGCGGTCAGGAGGCAGCCGAGGAGCACGCCGGTGCGGGTCGGCGCCAGGGAACGGCGGGCCGGGGACGGCGGCGGGGCCGGGGATGAGGCCGGGGCCGGGGTGCTCTTTGCCGGCGGCCGCTTCCGTCCGGGCGGCGCCACGTCGAAGGGCGCGTCCACCGAGTCCACTTCCGCTGCCTCCTCCTTGTCGGCGGCCACCGCCCAGGAGGGGGTCCGCCGGACGGGTCGTACCCGGATCGTCTCGCGGGAACCCAGGTCCGCCAGGTCGCCGTCCGGGGCCCCCGTCACCGGGCCCGCCCGGACGACCCGCCACAGACGGGGTGCCGCGACCGCCACGATCACCGCCAGGCTGGAGATCTCCGCGACGCCCGCGCCGGTCAGTCCCATCCGGGGCAGGAGCAGCAGGGTCAGGCCCAGCACCAGCACGCACAACAGCCCCTGCAGCCAGGCGAGTCCGGCGGTCCGGCTCTGCGCGCGGAGCACCGCGAAGTAGGTCTCCATCACCACCCGCAGCACCGCGCCGACCGCGAACCAGCGCAGCAGCGGGGTCGCCGCGTCCGCGTACCCCGCGCCGAACACGCCCAGAATCCACGGGGCGCCGACGAAGAGGACGCCCGCCACCGGCAGCATGATCCGGGCCATCCGCTTCAGCGCCGCCCGCGTGTTGGCGGCCAGCCGCGCCGGGTCGTGCGAGCCTTCCACGGTGAGCGAGGCGCCCATGTTGACGGCGAGCAGATTGGTGGTGCCGCCGATGGTGGTGGTGATGTAGAAGTACGCGTTGTCCTCGGCGCTGACCTGCGAGGCGATGATGACCGGGACGAGGTAGACCACTCCGAGGGAGAACAGCGAGCCGGTGTAGTCACCGGCGAGGAACCGGCCGATCTCCCGCAGCGTCGGCGGATGCGCCCGCCCCTCCGTCGCCGCCGTGTGGCGGGGCACCAGCCGCCGGAACACCAGCCAGCCCAGCGGGATCACCGAGGTGGCGATGGCGGCGACCCAGGACACGAAGACCCCGGCGGCCGGGATCGCCACGGCGAACGCCACCAGCAGCCCCAGCTTCACCGAGGAGAACACGGTGTTGCCCACCGGAACCCAGGGCGCGCTGCGCAGCCCGGTCAGCACCCCGTCCTGGAGGGTGAGCACGTTCCAGGCCACCACCGCCGCGATGAACCCGAGCCCGCTCACCGGGCCGTGCAGGAACCGGTACGAGGGCCCCCACATGTGCAGCGTCAGCAGGAACACCCCCGCCGCCACCGCCACCACCAGCGAGGACCCGGCGTACGTACGGAAGATGAGCCGGGCGGTGGAGCGGCCGGCGACCGGGATGAAGCGGGCCAGGGCGCCGGTCAGGGTCACCGCGGTCAGTCCGGCGAGGAGCTTCATCGCGGCGATGGCCGCCGAACCCTGCCCGACCGCCGACTCGGAGTAGTAGCGCGCCGCCGCCAGCCAGAAGCCCAGTCCGAGGACGGCGGAGATGCCGGTGTTCACCATCAGCGCGTAGGCGTTGCGGAACAGCGGGTCGCCGCCGGCCGCGCGCCCCGGCAGGAGCAGGCGCGGACGGCGCCCCGGCGCGGACACGGCCGGGGCGGACTCTTGGGCGGTGGTCGTGTCAGACACGGGCGAGGATGGCCTTCCGGCAGACCTGGCGGGTTCTGCGCACGAGCGCGTATCCCTTGGTGAGTGCCCGGTCCCTGGCGAAGTCGCGTGCGAGGGACCGCCCTTGCAGCAGCCGCGTGAACTCGGCCGCCCCCGTGCTCCGCCGCACGGTGACCCGGCGCAGCGCGTACGGGCCCTGCCCGCGCCGGGCGAGCGCGTTGCCGACCGCGAGCGCCTGGGCGTAGCCCGCCTCCCGCACGGCTCGCCGCACCCGGCGGCTGGAGTAGCCGTAGGGGTAGGCGAAGGACACCGGGCGCGAGCCCAGTTCGGCGGTGAGGAGGCCGGTGCTGTGTTCCAGCTCGGCGGCCAGGGCGTCGTCGTCCAGCTGGTCGAGCTGCGGATGGCTGTGGCTGTGGCCGCCGATCTCGACCCCTCCGTCGGCGAGTTCGCGCACCTGGGCCCAGTCGAGCATGGCGTCCAGGCCGCCCCCGGTGTCGTGCGGTCCCCTGATCCAGCCGGTGGAGGCGAACAGGGTCGCCGGGAAACCGTGCTCGGCGAGCACCGGCAGGGCGTGCCGGTGGACGCCCTCGTAACCGTCGTCGAAGGTGATCAGCACCGGCCGGGCGGGCAGCGGGCGCCCGTGGCGCCAGTGGTCTGCGAGCGCGGCGGTGGTGAGCGGGGTCAGGCCCAGATCGTCGATGAGCGCCATCTGCCCGGCGAACGCCTCCGGTGCCACCGACAGGGCGCGGGTGGCGTCGTTGGGCGCGGTCGCCACCGCGTGGTACATGAGGATCGGTACCGCCGTCCCGGTCATCCGCGCACCTCCACCGGGGGCACCGCGAACCGGGCTCCGCCGCACCGGGCGCGCACGCTGCCGACCAGGTAGCCGCCCGCCGCCGTGAGCACACCCGTGATGATGGCGCCCGCGCGCCCCGCACCGCCCGGACGGGCGAGCAGGGCGTCGCGCAGACCGCGCGCGACCCCGGCGGGCAGCACCTTCGTGGCGTAACGCCGTTCGGACTCCAGCCCCTTCGACGCGCCCACGCTCCGCGCCACCAGCGCCTTGGACAGCCCCTCGGCGTAGGCGCGGGTGCGGAAGTAGGCGAACCGCTCGCGGGCCTCGGGCACCCGGTGGTGGATCACCGCCCGGTCGTCGATCAGGAGCACGGCGTCGGGCCGGGCGCGGGTGAGGCGGATGCACAGTTCCGTCTCCTCGCAGCCCAGCGGGCGGCGGTCGCCGTCGCGGCCGATGCCGGTGGCGAAGCCGCCCGCCACGTCGAACGCGGTGCGCCTGAAGGAGGCGTTGCCGCCCAGCACGTTGCGCACCCGGACCCGGCCGGGCGGCAGGCCCCGGTAGGTGCAGCCCACCACCCAGTCGAACTCCTCCGGGAACCAGACGGGCCGCCGGCCCGAGGCCCACACGGGCTCGGTCCGGCCGCCGACCGCCAGGACGCGCGGGTCGGCGTACCCCTCGGCGAAGCGGCGCAGCCAGTCCCGCTCGGCCACGGCGTCGTCGTCGAGGAACGCGATCACCTCGCCCCGGGACGCGGCGACCCCGGTGTTGCGGCCCGCGGACAGGCCCCGCGGACCGGCGTTGGCGAGCACCCGGACGGCACCGACGGCACCGACGGCACCGACGGCGCCGGCGGCACCGGACGCACCGCCCGCAGCCGGCTCCTTGAACTCGTGCGTCAGCCGGTCCAGCAGGGCGGTGTTGTGGTCCACGACGAGGAGGGTCTCCAGCGCCGGGCGGGACTGGGCGCGCACCGAGGAGACCGCGGCGAGGATGTCCTCCCAGCGGTCCTCGGTGTACACACAGATCACGACGGAGATCTCCGGAGCGGTCAAGACGCCGCTCCCCGACGGGAGTCCGCCAGCGGCGAGCGGCGTCCCCGGCGCCGGGCGCGGCGGCCGGAACGCTCCTCGAGGATCACTCTGAGGACCCGCAGCCCGTCCCGTACGGCGCGCAGGTTGCTGGTGCCGTGGATGCGGAGGTACTCGTGGCTGGGGATCTCCTGCACCTTCAGCCCGGCCTTGACCACCCGGATGTTCATCAGGGTCTCGACCTCGAAGCCGGTGCAGTCCAGGTCGATCTTGTCCAGGCAGTGCCGCCAGAAGGCGTTGTAGCCGTAGCAGAGGTCGGTGTAGCGGGCGCCGAACTTGGCGTTGACGACCGTGCACAGCGCCCAGTTGCCGAGTTTGCGGATGAAGGTCATGTCGTCCGTGCCGCCGCCGTTGGCGAACCGGGAGCCCTTGGCGAAGTCGGCGCCGGAGACGAGCGCGGAGACGTAGGAGACGATCTCGTTGCCGTCGGCCGAGCCGTCCGCGTCGACCATCACGATGATGTCGCCGGAGCATGCCTCGAACCCGCTGATCAGGGCGTCCCCCTTGCCCTTGCCGCGCTGCGGGACGACCTTGACGTCCGGCCACAGCGAGCGGGCCACCTCCACGGTGTCGTCGGTGGAGTCGCCGTCGACCAGGACCACTTCGTGGATCCAGTCCGGCAGCGTCTTGAAGACGTACGGCAGGTTCTCCGCCTCGTTCATGGCGGGGATCACCACGCTCACCGGCGGAGTGATCGCCAGATGCGAGGAGATGGGCCGGTAGTGGGCCGAGAGCAGCGGCTCGCGGTCCGGACCCGGCGTGCGCAGAACAGAACTCATGACTGTGGTCCCTCTCGTCCGGTGGACCGCCCGCCCCCGGGCGGCCCGGCTGTGTGTCCGGTTCGAAAGGGGGGTTCTCGTCCTGGTCGTGGCACGGCGGAACGCTCTCCGCACCGGAAGACGAGCTGGCAAAGCTGACCGCGCCCCCGCAGAGATCAGGGACGGCCGGTCGCGCGGCACGGCCCGGTCACCTTGGTACGGCCACCGGGCACGGCACCCCCCTACCGCGCCTCACCCCGGTACGTCACGGCTCCGAGCCCTCCCCTGAACCGTGTGGCGACGGACCGATCTGGGTGAGATGTAAGACGGTATTGACGATAGAAGCAGAATCGCAAGACCTGGACGTGCTCTCACGATTCAGTTGGTTTGGGTGTTACGAAACTTTGGCCTGTTTTACCCCCTCCGAAGGCCGTTCCCCCGGACCTGCCCGCCCTCGCGCCCGGCCGGCCCGCTCCCGCACCCCGGTGGCCAGGAGGATCAGCAGGCTGAGGACGGCCACGGCGACGATTCCGCCGGTCACCGACCACTGATGCACGCTCAGCAGCGTCTCGGCCACCAGCATGTCGAGCGCGACCGCGCCCGCGAGCGCGGTGATCACCCGGCCGAAAAGGTCCAGCCCGCGCAGCGCCCGGGCGATCGCCAGGGCGGGTGCGGCGAGCAGGAACAGCAGCGCGCACGGCCCCCGCAGTGGTGAGCCGGAGTCGGTGAGCGCGAGCAGCGCGCCGCACGCGGCGATGCCGGTCGCGGCTCCGGCGAGCAGTGGTGGCAGGTCCCTCCCCGGTCCCGCCGGCGCACTGTCCTCGCCGCCCGCTCCGGAGCTGTCCGCTCGGGAGCTGTCCGCTCGGGAGCTGTCTGCGTCGGGCCTGACTGCTCTGGGCCTGTCTGCTCTGGGTCTGTTGCCAGTTGAGGACCGCATGGGCCGACTTTGCCCCCCGACGCGCCGGATGCCGGGCTTCAATGTGGCCCAGCCGCTCCGAAGCCGTCAAGACGACCCCTGTGCACATCCCCCTTCTGGGGAATTCTGCCCGAACCGTTCGACGTGGTGTGCTATGCGGCGGGTCGTCAACAGATCGGAGGCGTACCGGCAATATGCGGGACGGTGAGGGTCCGGGGCCGATTCCGTCGACGTGTGGTTGAGGGGGAAATTGTTTTGGCATGGACACTTCCCGTCAACGCGCGTAGCTGGTACCAAAGTTGTGGCAGAGATCCTGCTAAAGGGAGGTTCCATGAGACGTACCCGAATTGCGGCATACGTGACTTCACTCCTCCTCGCCACCGGCCTCACCTTCGCCGGTGCCGCTCCGTCCCAGGCCGCCACCGGCGGCTATGTGGCGCTCGGCGACTCCTACTCCTCCGGGGTCGGAGCGGGCAGTTACATCAGCTCCAGCGGTGACTGCGACCGCAGCACGAAGGCGTACCCCTACCTGTGGAACGCCGCGCACGGCCCGTCCTCGTTCGCCTTCAACGCCTGCTCGGGCGCCCGCACCGACGACGTCCTCGCGGGGCAGCTCGGCTCGCTCAACTCCTCCACCGGCCTGGTGTCCATCACCATCGGCGGCAACGACGCCGGCTTCGCCGACGTCATGACCACCTGTGTCATCTCCTCCGACAGCACCTGTCTGTCCCGGATCAACACCGCCCGCGCCTACGTCGACTCCACGCTGCCCGGCAAGCTCGACGCCGTGTACAACGCGATCAGCGCCAGGTCCCCCTCCGCCCGCGTGGTCGTCATCGGCTACCCGCGCTTCTACCTCCTCGGCCAGAGCTGCCTCGGTCTCTCCGAGACCAAGCGCTCCGCCATCAACAGCGCCTCCGACTACATGAACAGCGCCATCCAGAAGCGCGCCCAGGCCCACGGCTTCGTCTTCGGTGACGTCCGCACCACCTTCACCGGTCACGAGATCTGTTCCAGCAACTCCTGGCTGCACAGCGTCAACTGGACCAACATCGGCGAGTCGTACCACCCGACCGCGGCCGGACAGTCCGGGGGCTACCTCCCCGTGTTCACCAACGCCGCCTGAGCCACGGCACAGCGCGCGTCCGCAAGGCTGCCCTGCCGGTTCCGGCGTGTCAGGGTGAGCCCGAGGAAGAAGCGGAGGCCCCGTCCGACGGGGTCTCCGTCGCGTCTTCGCACGTCACCGAGAACGGCACCTCGTCGGACGTGACCCGCACCGGTTCGCGCACCTCCACCGCGACCGCGTTCTCCGAGGACCCGTCCTCGTCCCTCGTCCGCACGGTCACCCGCGCCCGCTTCGTCCGCTCCCCGCCCTCGGGGAACGACAGCGTGCGCCACTCCTCGCCCTCGAACGAGCCGTGCCGCAGCTTCCACCGGTAACGCACCTCGGCGGGCAGCCTGCCCACCGTGAACGTCGCGGTGAACACCGGGGAGTCGGCCTCCGGCGGCGGACAGGTCCCCTCGTACCGCGTGTGGGTCCCGGTCAGCGAGACCCGTACGGACTGCGCGGGCTCGCTGCTCGGCGAGGCGCTGCTCCTCGATGAAGACGGTGACGGCTCGCGGCTGGTGGGCGTGGCGGAGCGGGGCTCGTCGGTCGTCGCCGCGGTCGTGACCGGGGTGCCGCCGCCCTCGTTCCGGTCGCCGCCGTCCCGGTCGAACAGGGTGTACGCCAGTCCGGCCAGCGCGAGGGCCAGGGCGAGGACGCCGATGAGCAGGACGACACCCGCGCGGCGTTCGCGCACCGGCGGGCCCGGATCGGGTGCGGCGTCCGGCAGCGGGACGGTCGGCGGAGGCGGCGGTACGTACCGCACGCGGGTCGTGGGAGCGCCGCCGGCCGCGATCAGCCGCAGGTCGCGCGCGGCCTGCTCGGCGGGCATCCGCTCCTCGGGGTCCTTGCGGAGCAGGCCCTCGATCACCGGGGTGAGCGGGCCCGCCAGGCGCGGCGGCGGCAGCGGTTCGTCCACCACGGCGCGCAGGGTGGAGAGCGGGGTGTCGTGGCGGAACGGCGAGCCGCCCTCCACCGCCGCGTACAGCAGCACACCGAGCGACCACAGGTCCGAGCCGGGACCGGGCGTGCGGCCCAACGCCCGCTCGGGGGAGAGGAACTCGGGCGAGCCGATCACCTCTCCGGCCATGGTCAGCGCCGAACTGCCCTCGACCGAGGCGATGCCGAAGTCGGTCAGCACCACACGGCCGTCGTCCGCCAGCAGGACGTTGGCCGGCTTCACGTCGCGGTGCAGCACGCCGACCCCGTGCGCGGCGCGCAGCGCGTCCAGCACCTCCGCGCCGACGCGGGCGGCCTCCGGCGGGGGCAGCGGACCGGTCGTCCCGAGCACGTCGGCGAGGGACCGGCCGCGCACCAGCTCCATGACGATCCAGGGGCGACCGCCCTCCATCGCCACGTCGTACACCGTCACCACGTTGGCATGCGCGACCCGCGCCGCCGCCCACGCCTCGCGTTCCAGACGGGCGTACATCCGCTCCACGTCCGGTGCGGGCATCCCGGCCGGGGCCCGTACCTCCTTGACGGCCACCTCGCGCTGCAGCACCTCGTCGTACGCGCGCCACACCGTGCCCATGCCGCCCTCGCCCAGCGGGGACAGCAGACGGTAGCGGCCCGCGATCAACCGATCGCGTCCCGGCTCTCCGGACACGGGCGTCCTCCCCTGGCGAGTCGCGCGATTCCCAGGGGGTGTCTCTTCGATCTTCGTGGATCAGCCCGCGGCGTCTGGCGCGGTGCCTCGGCGTGCGGTCGGGTCGTCCGCGTACTTGGACGTACTCGGGCGGCCCGGCCGTGCGGCGAGGTGCCGTGTCAGGCGTCGCGGGCCCGCGAAGATCGAAGAGACACCCCCTAGGCCGTGTCCGCAAAGTGGCGCCTGGCTCGCGGCGTCTGGCACGCACGCTCGCCGCGTTGTCGGGATCGCCCTCGTACATCCAGTACGAGGGCGACCCTCCGCCTTGC